>VEND01000062.1 GCA_009711765.1 Bacillota bacterium
GTTTTTATATCCTAATCTCTCATCTATCGGTATTTTACCGCTGGAATTAGCACCTATATACATAAATATATAGGTTGCTGGACTTCTTCGGGCCAGTTCCCTCCATCACTCTGGATAAGATTATATTCGATTTAATTATTGTTTATAAGTATACTTATTTTGTCGATACATGTCAATATTTTTTTACATATCTTAGATTAATATTATAAAGACTATACTTTTATGTTAGTCTAACTTTAATTTAGATAAAGCATCTTTAAGTGCTGTATTAATTGGTTCTTCTTTTTCTTTTTTCTGTTTTTTAAGGTATTTTTTTACCTCTTTTTTAGAAACTTTTTTCTTTCCACCTTTTCTTTTTTTAAATGCAGACAATTTTTCTCTATATCCACATTTACAAACAAATGTTTTGCCCTTGCCCTTACCTCTAAGTTCCATCTTTTTATAACACTTTGGACATCTAGCGTTTGATTTTTTTACAAATCCTTTCTTATATCCACATTCCCTATCCTGACATACAAGCATTCTGCCCTTTTTATTTTTTATTTCTAACATATACTTATTACATTCAGGACATCTATTTCTTGTTAGATTATCATGTTTAAATTCCTCTTTTTTATTCTTTATCTCCTTAACAACATCTTTTGCATAATTTTTCATTTCATTAATAAATTTATCCTTATTAAGAGCCCCTTTAGATATATCACTTAGTCTCTGTTCCCACTCAGCCGTTAGTTCTGGGGACTTTAAATCCTCTGGCACCAGTCCTAATAGTTGTCTACCCTTAGAGGTTAAATATATTGATTTTCCTTTTTTCTCTATTAAATAGCTTTTAAATAACTTTTCAATAATACTAGCTCTAGTTGCTACTGTACCTAATCCTCCAGTTTTACCTATGGTTTTAATTAAATCCTTATTTTCATTATCCATATATTTTTTAGGATTTTCCATAGCTGAAAGTAAAGTTCCTTCATTAAATGGTGCCGGTGGTTTAGTTTCACCAGTAGTTTGATAGACTTTTGATATATTTAATTCTTCTCCCTTATTAATATTAGGTAATTTATCTTTATTTAAATCCTTTATATCATTATCATAAATTTCTTTCCATCCTTTAGATTTAACTATCTTACCCTTAGCTATAAAAATTTCATCTCCTATTTTTGCTTTTATTGTGGTTTGTTCATATTCAAATGGAGGATATAATACTGCTAAGAATCTCTTAACAACTAAATCATAAATTCTTCTTTCCTTTCTCGATAATGAATCTAAAACTGGTATTTCCTCTGTTGGTATTATTGCATGGTGATCTGAAACCTTATTATTATCAACAAAGGATTTATTAGCCTTTATAGTCTTATTAAAAAGTTTAGCAGTAAATTTCTTATAGGGTTTTAAATTTATAGATTTTATTCTATCCTTTAAAGTAGAAACTATATCTGTAGTTATATATCTAGAATCTGTTCTTGGATAGGTTAAAAGCTTATGTCTTTCATATAAGTTTTGCATTATAGAAAGTGTTTCCTTTGCTGAAAAATCAAATAATTTATTAGCATCTCTTTGTAATTCAGTAAGATCATATAACTTTGGAGAATAACTTTTTTTATTAACTTTATTTACTTTTACTATCTTAGCTTTTTTATTCTCTATATTATTTATATTCTTTAATATTTTATTACTCTTATTTTTATTAAATATCTTTATATCCTTAGTTTTACCATCTTGCCAAGCTAATTTTAAACCCTTAGATTCTGCCATTATGCCATAGTAAGTCTTTGGCTTAAAGTTTTTAATCTCTAATTCCTTTTTATTAATGATCGCTAATGTAGGGGTTTGGACCCTTCCACAGGATAGTTGGGCATTATATTTACAGGTTAAAGCCCTTGTTGCATTCATGCCAACATACCAATCAGCTTCAGCCCTAGCAACAGCTGACATGTATAAATTTTTATAATCCTTACCATCTTTTAAATTATTAAAACCTTCCTTAATTGCCTTATCTGTAACTGAAGATATCCAAAGACGTTTGATTGGCTTTTTTATATATGCTTTTTTTATAACCCATCTTGCAACAAGCTCTCCTTCCCTACCGGCATCTGTTGCAATAATAATCTCTGATACGTCTTTTCTATTCATTAATCCCTTTACAGTATTAAATTGTTTTCTAGTTTTTTTCATAACTTCAAGCTTTAACTGTGATGGTAACATTGGTAAATTTTCAATATTCCATGTTTTAAATTTTTTATTATATTTTTCAGGCTCTGCTAGTGTAACTAAATGTCCAAGAGCCCAAGTTACTATATACTTTCCACCTTCTATATATCCATTTCCTTTTTTCTCACACTTTAAAACCCTGGCTAAATCTCTACCGACAGAGGGCTTTTCAGCTAATACTAATTTCTTTTTCATATTAACATTCTCCTTAAATAATTACCTAATAATACCTATTCATACATCTTATCTATTTTATTTTGAAGATCTTCATTTTCTAAGAATTCATCAAATGTACCTTGATAATCGATTATACCCTTAGGAGTTATTTCTATAACCCTATTTGCAATAGTTTGAATAAACTTATGGTCATGGGAGGTAAATAACATAGTACCTTTAAAGGCTATTAAACCATTATTAACAGATTGTATAGATTCTAAGTCTAAATGATTAGTTGGCTCATCAAGCAATAGGACGTTTGCTTTAGAAAGCATTAATTTAGAAAACATACATCTTACCTTTTCCCCTCCTGAAAGAACCGATGCCTTTTTTAAAGGTTCTTGTTTAGAAAATAACATCTTACCTAAGAAACCTCTAATAAAGGTTTCTGATTTCTCTTTAGAGAATTGTCTTAACCAATCTACTAAATTTAAATCCACATCATGAAAATATTTTGAATTATCCTTTGGTAAATAATCTCTTTTTGTTGTAACGCCCCATTTATAGTCACCTTTATCTGCCTCTATTTCACCCATTAATATTTTAAAAAGAGTCGTTTTAGCAACATCGTTTCTTCCAAGGATAATAATCTTATCACCTTTATTTACAGTAAATGAAATATCATTTAATACATTTACACCATCAATATCTTTACTTATTTCATCTACAGTTAAAATATCCTTACCTGCTTCTCTTTCTGGATTAAATCCAACAAAGGGATATTGTCTTGAAGATGGCTTTATATCATCTATTGTAATTTTATCTAATAGTTTCTTTCTAGAAGTAGCTTGTTTAGCCTTTGAAGCATTCGAACTAAATCTTGCTATAAAATTTTGAAGTTCTTTTACTTTTTCTTCCTTTTTCTTGTTTTGTTCCTTCATTAATTTTAAGGCAAGTTGACTAGACTCATACCAAAAATCATAGTTACCAACATATAATTTTGCTTTTCCATAATCTATATCAACCATATGTGTACATACTTTATTTAAAAAATATCTATCATGGGATACTATAATAACTATCTTCTCATAATCTAATAAAAAGTCTTGTAACCAATTGATAGCTTTAAAATCTAAATGGTTAGTAGGCTCATCTAGTAAAAGTATACCAGGATCACCAAAAAGTGATTGAGCTAATAAAACTTTAACCTTTTGATTTGACTTTATTTCTTTCATACTTTTATAGTGTACATCCTTAGGTATCCCTAAACCCATTAGAAGTTTTTCTGCATTTACTTCTGCATCCCAACCATCTAATTCAGCAAACTCTTCTTCTAATTTAGAAGCCTTAACTCCGTCTTCTTCACTGAAATCTTCCTTTTGATAAAGTGTTTCTTTTTCCTTAATTATTTCATATAATCTTTTATGGCCCATAATTACTGTGTCTAAAACAGTAAATTCATCAAATTCAAAATGATCCTGCTTTAATACTGCCAATCTCTCACCTGGTGTGATTGATACATTTCCCTCATCTGAATCGATTTCTCCAGATAAAATCTTTAAAAAAGTTGACTTTCCTGCTCCATTTGCACCTATAACACCATAACAATTCCCCGGTGTGAATTTTAAATTTACATCTTCAAATAGCTTCTTATCTCCAAATCTTAATCCTAATCCTGTAATTGTAATCAAATTTAGTTTGTTATACAACTCTTTGTATAACTCCTCCTCTCAAAATTTTACGCACAAAAAAATGCACAGTAAATCTGTGCGTTTTAAAGTCACTCTAATAATTATACACCTTTTTTTAAATTTTTTAAATGTTTTTTAACTACTTTCTTAGACTTTTAAAAAAACTATTAATTCCTTATAATTATTTACAACACTTTTAGTTTTATTTTACATAAAATATAGTTTTTATTTTATCAACCCTTTAATCCCCTTTATTTACTTAACTTTAATTGCTTTTTAGTATTGTTTGGTTGACATAATGTTTGATGGTCTGTATAATAATGTTTACGGTATAAAATTGATAATTATGAAATTCAAATATTTACATCTTTTTCCCTTAGAAATAAAACATAGGAAGGAGTTTTAATTTAATGAAATTAAAGTTAAAAACGTTTATTTCTATATGTTTATTTATTACTTTTTTATTATTTTTTACTTCTAATGTATTTGCTGATTATATTACATTAAAGTATGGAAGTAGAGGTTATGAAGTTACTAAACTACAAAGAACACTTAACAATAAAGGCTTTTCAGTTGGAACTGTGGATGGTATTTATGGCTCGATGACTAAAAGGGGTGTAATTAATTTTCAAAAATCAAAAGGCCTTTTAGTAGATGGCATTGCAGGTAATCAGACCCTTTCTACCCTTTATAATTCTTATCGCCTATTAAAGGTTGGAAGTAGAGGTAGTGAAGTTTATAAACTTCAAAAGACTCTAAATGATAAGGGATTTTCAGCAGGAACTGTGGATGGTATTTATGGTTCTATAACAAAAAGAGCAGTAATTAATTTTCAAAAGGCTAAAGGCTTAGCAGTTGATGGTATAGCTGGTAAAAACACTTTAACTACTTTATACAATTCATCTATTTCCCGCACTTCAAGAAGTTCATCTAATGATTTATATTGGCTTTCAAGAATTATAAACGCTGAATCTGAAGGTGAACCTTATAAGGGTAAATTAGCAGTAGGTAATGTTATTATAAATAGAGTTAACTCTAATGATTTTCCTAATACTATAAAGGGAGTTATCTTTGAATATTTTAATGGCATTCCTCAATTTAGTCCAGTTGAAGAAGGTACTATCTATAATACTCCATCAAAGGAAAGTATTCAGGCAGCGAAAGATGCGTTAAATTATAAAAGACCAGTTGGAGATGCAACTTACTTTTTTAACCCTAAAAAAGCAAGTGCTACATGGATTGTAAATAACAAAACTTATTTAACACGTATCGGAGACCATGTATTTTATAAATAATAATAAGTAAACTAATATCATTATATAAGACTCCTATTAAGGAGTCTTTTTGTTATACTCTTATAAACCTTTACTATCTATATTCCATATATCCTTTGCATACTCTTTTATAGTTCTATCACTACTAAATTTACCTGAGTTAGCCATATTAATCCAACATTTTTTAGCCCACTTTATTCTATCTTTATAAGCTTTACTTACTTTATTATTAGCTTTTCTATAATCATTAAAGTCTTTTAATATAAAATAATGATCTGCTTTATGCCAGGTAGTTCCCTTTAATAACGAGTCATAAAGTTCTTTAAACAAACCTGTATTACCATCATCAAAAGTTCCATCAATTAATGTATCAACTACCCTTTTTAATCCTTTTACTTTACTATAATACTCAATAGGGTCATAATTATTATTTCTTTTTAATTTTTTTATTTCTTCTACCTTTGCACCAAATATGAAATTATTATTTTCCCCGGCCTTTTCAACTATCTCAATATTAGCTCCATCATAAGTTCCTAAAGTTGGTGTTCCATTAAGCATAAATTTCATATTACCTGTACCTGAAGCTTCTTTTCCAGCTGTTGAAATTTGTTCTGAAACATCTGCAGCTGGGAATAACTTCTCAGCATACGATACTCTATAATTTTCTACAAATACTACCTTGATTTTTTTATTTACATCTTTATCATTATTTATTAAATTTGCTATTTCATTTATATACTTTATAATTGTCTTGGCTCTATAATAGCCTGGTGCAGCTTTTGCACCAAAAATAAAAGTTTTTGCTAAAACATCCTTATCTTTATTCTCTTTTAATCTAAAGTATAAATCAAGTATATAAAATGCATTTAGTAACTGTCTTTTATATTCATGTAATCTTTTAATATGAATACAAAAAATAGAGTTAGTATTTATTTCTATCCCTTCTACTTCTTTTATATAATCAGCTAATTGTTTTTTCTTAAGTTCTTTTATTTTTAAAAACCTTTTTAGTATTTTCTCATTATTTATATACCACTCTAACTCCTTTAATTTTGTTAAATCTTTTATCCAAATATCTGTTTTTAATAATTCAGTTATTAAATTAGATAATTCTTTATTACAAAGTCCTATCCATCTTCTTGGAGAAATACCATTAGTTTTATTTTGAAATCTTTCAGGATATAACTCATACCAATTTTTTAATTCCTGTTTTTTTAATAAATTTGTATGAAGTTCAGCAACTCCATTAGTTGTATGACTACCATAAATTGCTACATAAGCCATATTTACTAAACCTTTAGATAAAATTCTCATATTATTAATAACTCTATCAGAAAAACCTTTATTTTTAAGATTTTTTACTAATTTACTATCAATTCTTTTAATAATTTCATATAATCTTGGTAAAAGTCTTTTAAATAAAGAAATTTGCCATTTCTCTAATGCTTCTGCTAATATTGTATGGTTAGTATATGAAAACGTCTTTACTGTTATATCCCATGCATTATTGAAACTTAAACCTTCCTTATCTATAAGTAATCTCATTAGTTCTGGAATTGATACCACTGGATGAGTATCATTTAGCTGTATAGCATTAAATTTAGGAAATTTAGTAAAATCACTATATTCTTTTTTAAATCCCTTTATTATATCCTGTAATGATGCAGAGGCTAATAAGTATTGTTGCTTTAACCTTAATATTTTCCCCTCTTCTTTTGAATCATTTGGATATAAAACCCTTGAAATATTTTCTGCTCTATTTTTTTCATAAACTGCCTCATCATACTTTTGTTCATTAAATAATTTATAATCAAATTCCTTAATTGCTTCAGATTTCCACAATCTAAGTGTATTAATATTTTTAGTTTTATATCCTATTATAGGTATATCATATGGAACTGCTCTTACTTTACTATCACTAAATTCTATAATTTGAGAATCTTCTTCTCTTCTTATAGACCAAGGATTTCCGTTTTTTAACCAATTATCTGCTTCTTCAACTTGAAATCCATTGATAAACTTTTGTTTGAATATTCCATAATCATACCTAATACCATAACCCATTACAGGTAAATTTAATGTAGCACTAGAATCTAGAAAACAAGCTGCTAATCTTCCTAAACCTCCATTTCCTAAACCAGCATCCTCCTCTGACTTTTCAATTTCATTAATATCAATTTCTAGTTCATTTAAAACATCCTCTAATTTATCATATATCCCTAAATTAATTAAATTATTTCCAAAAACTCTACCTATTAAAAATTCTGATGAAAAATAATAAGCCATTTTACCTTTTTCATAGATTTTTTTAGTCTCCTGCCAATTATCAATTACAAACTCCATTATAGCCTTAGTGATTGAATAATATTTTTCATGTATTGAGGCATTTTCTAAATCTTTTCCATATTTTATTTTCAGTATCTTTAGGATACTTTTTTTAAAATTTTCCCTTTCAAACATATCTTTTACACCTACCTTCCGTATAATCTAGTTATATTTTTTATCTTTTCTATAAGTTCATAAGTTAAATCTTCTTTTCTAACCCTCCACTGCCAATTACCATTTAGTGTTGATGGAGTATTCATTCTCGCTTTACTTTTTAAACCTAAAAAATCCTGCATTTGAGCTATGGCTATATTCCCAACAGAACTCCACACTCCCCTTATAAAACCCCAATTGTAGCCTTCTTTATAACTTAAATTAAGATAATCTATTGCAAAATTTATATCTTTTTTATTCGCAGTTTCAAACCATCCATATATAGTATTATTATCATGGGTTCCTGTATATACAACACAATTTTTTTCATAGTTATGGGGTAAATAATTGTTTGTTTCCGTTGAATTGAATGCAAACTGTAATACTTTCATGCCAGGATATCCTGAATATTTTAATAACTCATAAGTATCTTTAGTTAAAAATCCTAAATCCTCAGCAATAATATCTAAATCATCAAAAGATTCTTTTAACTTATTTATAAACTTTTTCCCAGGTCCCTTTATCCAATGACCATTTTCTGCTGTTATATCTTCAAATGGTATTGACCAATATGACTGAAAACCTCTAAAATGATCAATTCTAATAACATCATATAATTCTTTACTTCCCCTTATCCTTTCAATCCACCAATCAAAATTTCTTTTTTCTAATACATCCCATCTATACAATGGGTTTCCCCATAATTGTCCTGTCTCTGAAAATGAATCTGGAGGACAGCCAGACACATTAATCGGCATATTTTCTTCATCTAACATAAATATTTCACTATTTGCCCATGTATCAACACTATCGACTGCTACATAAATAGGTATATCCCCAATTATTTTTATCCCTTTACTATTAGCATATTTTTTCAATTCATTCCACTGCTTAAAAAATATATATTGTAAGAAGTTCCAATATTCTGTTTCATCCTTTAATTCTTTTTTGTATCTTTTTAAAGTGAATTTTTTTCTTAATTTGATATCTTTATCCCAATTTAGCCATGATTTTAAATTAAATTTATATTTTAATGCCATAAAAAGTGAATAATCTTCTAACCAATTCTTATTTTCTTTTATAAAGTTATTTATTTCTTCTTCATATTTATTTTTACAATTATTATAAGCAATCTTTAATACATCCAATTTATTATTAAAGATTTTTTTATAATTAACTTTTTCTCTATGATGACCGAAATCTTTATTTTTTAAATCTTTCTTTACTAACAATCCTTCTTTTATTAAAAAGTCAAAATCTATTAAATACGGATTTCCCGCAAAAGAAGATAATGCCATATACGGTGAATCACCAAAACTTGTAGGTCCTAAAGGCAGTATTTGCCAGTATTTTTGTCCTGCTCTTTCTAAAAAATCAACAAAATTATATGCTTCCTTTCCAAAGGTACCTATTCCATAAGGGCTAGGTATACTTGTTATATGCATTAAAATACCACTACCTCTATCTGTCACATCTATCCCCACTTATAATTTTTTATATCTTTTATAATAATTAATCCTTATTAAATTTTATTCTATTAACCTATAAAACTTTCATATTAATAAAAAAAATCATAAAAATAAACACCTATTAAGGTGTCTATCCAAATTACTAATTTATTAAGTTTTACAAAATAATAAGCATAAAGTCGCCATCTTGGTAACCTTATGCTTTAAATCATAAATTCTCTTTTTATTTGGTGGAGGCGGTGGGAATCGAACCCACGTCCGAAAATACTTCGCCAAGAGCTTCTCCCAGTACAGTTGTTATTTTAAATTTCGCCTTGTATGACGCCTAACAACGGGCTTCATACTCGACTATCTCCAATTATTCTACTCTAGGTCGGAGAAACCCTAAAGCAGTTCCCCACAGATTAATGACACTTACACTCTAACAGGTGGGACAGCTAGAGGAAGCGGCTGCTTTTATTAGGCAGCTAAAGCGTAATTTTCGTCTGCGTTTAACTTTAAGTGCTCAGCTATTTTACGTGGTACCAAGCGAAACCACGACCGGCTACTCCTGACTCTATATCCCCGTCGAAGCCTGTTCGCCCCCATATTATTTAATTATTAATAATTATATTTCTCACTCATATGTCTACGCATTCTTCTCTGCGCGTCCTTTTTAGCTATATCCCTTCTCTTATCATATGTTTTCTTACCCTTAGCAATAGCAAGATCTATTTTAATCTTACCTCTTTTAAAATATACTTTTAAAGGTATCAATGAATATCCCTTCTGGGTAGTATAGCCAATTAACTTGCTTATTTCTCTTTTATGAAGTAGTAGTTTTCTTGATCTTAAAGGATCTACATTATATCTATTTCCCTGTTTATAAGGACTTATATGCATACTATGGATAAATACTTCTCCATTATCAACCATAGCATAACTTTCCTTTAAACTTACTCTTCCCTGTCGTATTGATTTAACTTCTGTTCCTGTTAAAACAATACCTGCTTCTAAAGTATCCTCTATATGATAGTCATGCTTCGCTTTTTTATTTCTCTCTACTACTCTATTATTATTATCCATATTAATCACCACATAGTCCTTTTTTACCACGTCTTTATATTATAGCAAAATAATTTGCAGTTGTCAAAATTATTCTGTTGCATACTGTTTAACTATTAGTTTTTTCATATTCTCTAAATGACCATATACCAATACCTTATCTCCTTCTTTAAACTTAAAATTAACAGTAGGAAAGTGTAAAATATGTGAACCTCTATCCACATTTAAAACTTGTATATGTCTTTCAGATAATCCTGAACCTTTTAGAGTTTTACCTTCTAATACACTACCTTCTTCAATTACAAATTCCATAACTCCGTATTCATCATTTAATTTTAATACTTCCTCTACTGTTTTATACTTATTAACTTTTTTCATCCTTTTTAATAACTGCTTTTCTATAAACATCTCAAGTCTTCTTACTAACCATTTTTTTCTTATTAAAACCAGTGCTATCATCATTACCAACATTATAATGACTGCTATATATACTAATCTATTATCATTTTGTAGTATATTTACAACTAAGCCTAATAATATAGCATATGTTACATAACTAATTAACATTAGTGCCTGGGCTATTTTTCTTCTAGTTGGGTGTTGAGATATTAACTCTGATTCTTTTGTTGTAAAACCTGTATTAGTTATTATTGATATAACCTGAAACCTCGCTTTACTTATATCAAGACCTGTTAACTTTAAAGCAATTGCTAATACCTCAACGACAAATGCCAGAATAATAAGTATTAATAACCCTGTAACAACACTCATCAAATCCCCCTAAATTAATATTTATATTACTCAGTTATAACAAAGTCTATTTCCTTTTTAGCTATATCAGTTTTAACAACTTTTATACTTACGACATCTCCAATTCTATATGTTTTCTTAGTTCTTTCACCTATAAAGCAATAATTTTCTTCATCATATATATAATAATCATCATCTAAAGTACTTACAGGTACTAATCCTTCTATAGTATTATCTAGTTCTACAAATACACCAAATGGCATAACCCCTGATATTATACCTTCATATTCTTCGCCTATTCTTTTACTAATATATTCTACCATCTTTAAATCATTAGTTTCTCTTTCAGCATCTATAGCTACTCTTTCTCTAGCGGATGTTTGTTCTGCTACCTCAGGTAAAAGTTTTTCTAATCTATCTTTTCTTCTTTGGTCTATTTCTTTATTTATAAACTCTTTTATTATCCTATGAATCTGTAAGTCTGGATATCTTCTTATTGGTGATGTAAAATGAGTATAATACTTAGCAGCTAACCCAAAATGAGTTTCCCTTTCTGCAGAATATTTTGCTTTCTTTAATGATCTAAGCATTAAAGTATTTATAACAGTTTCTTCTTTTTTTCCATCAACTTTCTTTAATAATGTCTGTAACTCCTTAGGGTGTATTTCTTGAATTCCTTTTAAGGTATATCCAAAGTTATAAATAAACTTATTAAACTCATTTATTTTTTCTTCACTTGGATCTTCGTGTATTCTATATAAAAATGGTATCTGACACCAATACATATATTCTGCCACTGTTTCATTACATACTAGCATAAATTCTTCAATAATTTTATTTGCTACTCTTCTTTCTGCCTTTTTAATATCAACTGGATTTCCCTTATCATCTAATATTATTTTAGCTTCATCAAAATCGAAATCTATACTTCCTCTACTTTCTCTATTTTTTCTAAGCAATTTACTTAACTCTTCCATAAGTTTAAATTCTTTAACTAAATCACTATATTTATCTTTTAATTTTTCATTATCTTCCTCTAAAATATCAGAAACATCTTTATAAGTCATTCTCGCATTAGTATTTATAACACTTTCATGTACACTATGATTTATCACCTTACCATTTTTATTTATTTCCATAAATACACTTAATGTTAATCTATCTACGCTTGGATTTAAACTACATATTCCATTAGATAATTTCTTTGGTAACATAGGAATAACTCTATCAACTAAATATACACTAGTTCCTCTTTTTAAAGCTTCTTTATCTAGGGCTGAATTTTCTTTAACATAATGGGTTACATCAGCAATATGTACCCCTAGTTTATAATTACCATTTTCTAATCTCTCAATAGATACAGCATCATCTAAATCCTTAGCATCTGCTCCATCAATGGTAAATATTTTTTTATTCCTTAAATCTAATCTATTTTGTATTTCATCTGGATTTATTTCAGACGGAATATTCTCAGCTTCATTTAACACATTTTCTTTAAAATCCTCTGGCAAATCATATTTTCTTATTATAGATAATATATCCGTTCCCACTTCGTCTTTGTGGCCTAATATTTCGATAACCTCACCTTCAGGATTTCTTCTTTTTTCAGGCCATCTTGTTATTTTTACAACTACTTTTTCATTCTCTTTAGCACCGTTTATATATTTTTTAGGAACAAAAACATCCATACTTATCCTATTATCATCTGCTATTACAAAACCAAAGTTTTTACTTCTTTCAAAGACTCCTACTATTGTTTCATTAGCTCTTTGTATTATCCTTATTATTTCTCCCTCTGGTTTTCTTTTTTCTGTTCCCTTAACTTTAAGTCTAACTATAACTTTATCTCCGTGTAGTGCTCCATTTAAGTCCTGTGAAGAAACAAAAACATCCCTTAACTCTTTATTTGTTGGAATTACAAATCCAAATCCTCTTTCATTTCCCTGTAGTTTTCCAACTACTAAATTCATTCTCTCAGGGACACCATAAGTATCTTTACTAGTTTTAATAATAGTACCTTCTTTTTCCATATCCTCTAATAGCTTTTCAAATTCACTCACTTCATCCTTCTTTATATCAAAAATTTTTGCTAATTCTTCCATCTTTAATGGTTTATAAGCCTCTTCTTTCATAAATTCAACTAATTTTTCCTTAGTGCTCATATTACTCCTCCTTATTTTACTAATAGTTATATTTTACCCAAAATTGTAATATTTAAATATCTATTTGCTTAATAAATGTATATATTTCTCTATAAAGCTTATCTTTCTCTTCTCCAATGGTAGCAAGATGTCCTCCCTTTTCTAAAAAAACAACTTTTCTTATCTCTGAATTTACCTTGTCATATATATATTCTATACTTTTTTTATCAATAGTATTATCATTATTTGATTGTATTAATAATATAGGCACCTTTACTTTTTTTAATCTCCATTTAGTAGCTCTAATTAGTCTTAAAACATCAGATATCTTAGAAACTGGAGTTTTTTCATAGCCAATACAATATTCAGATAAGTATTTATTATTTATTTTAGGTTTTTTTAAATATTTTTTGTGAAACTTTAATATTGGTGCATATTTTGCCTGTTTATTCTTAATTTTTATTGGCGTAGATATACATATAGTACTATCAACTTCTAATTTAGATGCTAAGTTAAGAGCGATTACTCCTCCCATTGATACACCAATTAAAATTATTTTTTTACATTTTTGTTTTAAATTTATATATTCCCTTTCAGCAGATGCTATCCAATCTTTCCATTTAGTCTTTTCTAATTCACTTAAGTTTGTTCCATGTCCTTTTAATAAAACTCCCTTAACTGTAAATCCTTTATTGTTTAAATACTCACCTAAAGGCCTCATAACTGCAGCAGAACCTGTAAATCCATGTATTAATAAGAAACCTATGTTATTTCCTTTAAAGTAAAAGGATTTAGCATTTTTATGTATATAATCCATCATTACACCTTCTTTATCCTTTGATTTTTAAATTGAAAAGGTAGATAATACTTAATATTATCTACCCCTTTATTTAAGCCTTTTAATCCTATGATTTAATTTTCTTTTATTAATAAATCTAAACCAAATTTACATAACTTCATATTTAACACTTCTTCCTTCTGAAACTATCCCTACTCCTTATAATTATCTGGCAAGTGATTTTCAAACAATACAACATCCTTAGGTTTTACTATAGACTGTAATCTCTTTTTTGCATCTTCTAAAGAGTTTACAACAAATATATTTTCTTCATTAAACCCCTCTTTTACTAAACCGTCATATATAGGCTTTGTCCTTTTTTCACCAATTAAAATTGAGTAATTACAAATCTTAGCTATATTTTTACTAAATTCTTTATTTTCCTTTTCTTCTTGTTCTCCTAATTGAATAATACCTGGAGTAATAATTATTTTTCTTCCCCTTTCAAACTTAGATATAATTTCTAAAGCTTTTTTTGATCCTATAAGATTAGAGTTAAAAGTATCATCTATTATTATATCTTCAGTCCCTGAATCTTTAAGCTCTAATCTATGGGGCGCTGGTTTAACTTTTTTTATTCCCTTAGAAATATCTTTAAGGGAAAAACCTAGCGCTTTCGCTACGGCTGCACCTGCTAATAAATTTGATATATTATGCTTTCCTAAAAGTTTTGTTTCACATTTTATACTATCTTCATTATCATTAAGTATGAATGTAGAACCCTTTTCATTTACTTTAACATCAGTTGCATATATATCTAGTTTCTCTAAATCTTTCATTCCAAAAAGTATTTTTTCTTTAAATGTCTTATCTGCAAGCTTTTTTATATACTTATCGTCATAATTAAAGATAGCTATACCATCAGCTGGTAATTCTTCTATTAATTCATATTTTGTTTTCATTATATTTTCTATATTGTTAACAGATTCCATATGGCTAGGACCTATTGCGGTAAGTACTCCTATGCTAGGATTCGTAAGTTTCGCTAGTTCTTTTATATATCCTGTTTTTCTTCCATTAAGTTCTACCACAAATGCCTCAAAGTCATTACTTAATTTATTATTTATCGCTTTGCTTATCTCCATTTTAGTATTATGACTTTCAGAAGTTTTAAGTAATTTATATTTATCATTAATTATTGTTGATGTTATAAGTTTTGTTGTAGTCTTTCCAACACTTCCTGTTATGCCAACTACCTTTAAATTATTAAAAGATTTCATTTTATCCTGTGCTAAATCAAAATAATATCTATTAATTTTATTTTCAATAGGTCTTATTAATATATTAGCAATATACATAACTTTATCTGCTAATAAGTAATTAATTGTCATTAATAAAAGTAAAACTGGATAAAAATAAACATTATCAGTTATAAGTCTTAATACAAAAATATCTAATATAATATCTATTACGTAAACTATCCAACTAAAAGCAAATAATCTTTTAGCTTTTGGAGTAAATACTAAATCTTTTTTTACTTTTTCTTTTTTAAAATTAATAGTAAATACCATTAATATTGACCATATTATTATAAAACTAATAAAAATACCCTGTGCTTTTGTTATAAATGATGAGATAACATATACTACTGTTAAGATAAATGTTAACCCAGTATTTATTATTATTTTTCTTGGATAAATCTTATAACTAAATTTTTCAGTCCATTTAATAAAATTATTATTTTTATATTCTTCTAACTGCATCATATGTAAAAAATATTTACTTCTTTTATATGCTGCTAATATGAAAACCCCTAAAGTCCAAATAACAACTGTAAAAAACAGGGTCTCGTTTATATAATTCATTCTATGCACTCTCCTCTAAAACTCATAGATAATAAGTTTAACTCTCTTATGTTTTTCCATATAAAAATAGTGTCTTAAATTTTCATACACAATAAAATCACTATCCTTTTTTAAACTTTAATAATTTATCTATATACTTAAGTTTTATTTCTTATCATATTAGATTATAACAGAAGTTTTAGTTAAATGCTACAAGGTAGTAAATAAAGAAAAAAAGTGCACTTATTTGCGCACTAGAAATTTTTTCTATTAAATAATATGAAAATTAAAAGGGACAATTCATTAATGAATTGTCCCTAAATATCATTTATTATAATAATCCTCCGCTTACAAACAATGGTGCAAATACTAAAGCAACTATTGTCATAAGTTTTATTAATATATTAATTGAAGGTCCGGAAGTATCCTTAAACGGATCACCAACAGTATCACCAACAACTGCTGCTTTATGAGCCTCGCTTCCTTTACCTCCGCTATTTCCTTCTTCTATAAACTTCTTAGCATTATCCCAAGCACCGCCGGCATTAGCCATAAATATTGCCATTAATACTCCAGAAACTAATGCTCCAGCTAATAATCCACCTAAAGCTTCAGGTCCTAATATTAATCCTGTTGCTAAAGGAGCTAATACAGCCAATAATCCTGGTAATATCATTTCTTTTAATGCGGCTGCTGTAGAAATATCTACACACTTTTTATACTCAGGCTTTGCTTTTCCTTCCATTATGCCTGGAATACTTTTAAATTGTCTTCTAACTTCTTCTATCATACTAAATGCTGCCTTTCCAACTGCTTTCATTGTTATTGCAGAGAATACAAATGGAAGCATTCCACCAACTAATAAACCAACAATAACAGTCGGGTTAGTAATATCTATACTAGATAAACCAACAGCTTTTGTATAGGATGCAAATAGCGCTAAAGATGTTAATGCAGCTGAACCAATTGCAAATCCTTTACCTATAGCTGCTGTAGTATTTCCAACAGCATCTAATTTATCTGTTATATCTCTAACTCCACTAGGTAATTCACACATCTCAGCTATACCACCAGCGTTATCAGCTATTGGTCCGTAAGCATCAACTGCAACTGTCATACCTGCTGTTGATAACATACCTATTGCTGCAAGTGCTATACCATATAGACCAGATACATTATAAGCTATTAATATACCTATTGCAATTACTAATATTGGATATGCTGTAGATTGCATACCTACAGATAATCCACTAATTATATTAGTAGAAGTTCCTGTTTCTGATTCACTAGCAATTCTCTTAACAGGTGCATATTCTGTAGATGTATAATATTCTGTTATTTTTGCTACTATTAAACCTACAAATAAACCTGTAACAATTGCTCCAAATGGTCTTAAACTTCCTAACATACTATTACTTAAAATAAATGCTACTACTATAGTAATAATAGAGCTAACTGCTGTTCCCATATTTAAAGACTTCTGTGGATTAGATCCTTCTTTAGCTTTTACAAAGAAAGTTCCAATAATTGATGCTATAATTCCTGTAGCTGCTAATAATAATGGGAATAAAGCTCCATCTGCAGCATAAGAAGTAAGTAATCCTAATGTTATAGCTGATATTATTGAACCTACATATGATTCAAATAAGTCAGCACCCATTCCAGCAACGTCACCAACATTATCTCCAACATTATCAGCAATAACAGCAGGGTTTCTCGGATCATCTTCTGGTATTCCTGCTTCTACCTTACCAACAAGGTCTGCTCCAACGTCGGCAGCCTTAGTGTATATACCTCCACCAACACGGGCAAATAATGCTATTGATGATGCACCAAGTCCAAATCCTGTTATTATACTTGCTGCTTTAGATAACTCTGCTACTTCACTAACACCGTTAGTAAATACTAAGTACAAACTTCCTACTCCTAATAATCCTAAACCTACAACTGACATTCCCATAACAGAACCACCAGAGAATGCTACACTTAAAGCCTTATTCATTCCTGACTTATCAGCTGCATTTGCTGTTCTTACATTAGCCTTTGTAGCAACCCTCATACCAAAGAACCCTGCTAAGGCAGAGAAAAATGCTCCAACTATAAAAGATACAGCTGTCTGTAAATTAATTCCGAAAGTTAAAATAAAAAATAATACAACCACAAATATTGCTAGGGACTTATATTCCCTTGATAAAAAAGCCATTGCTCCTTCTTGTATGTGAGCAGCAATTTCCTTCATCCTATCATTACCTTCTCCAACTTTATCGATGCTTGATGCTTTAGAGAAAGCAAATAATAGTGCTAAAACACCCACTATAGGTGCTATTATAACTAAGTTCATTATTTATTCCTCCTTTGCTATTTACTTTTCTTTATTGTATTGCTGCAAGAACTAGTGCAGATAGTATAAATATAATTGCTGAGGCCGTTGTAACTTTACTAAGTATAGCTTCATAGCTTCTACCTTTGTTTTTACCCCAAAGACTTTCAGCTCCACCTGCTATACTTCCTGATAAACCAGCACTTTTACCTGATTGTAATAAGATACTTGCTATAAGTATTAAACTAGATACTATTATCAGAACTGTAAAGACTGTACTCATATTTCCCACCTCCCATACTATAACTAACATACCTATTTTAACATAGTCATTTTATAAAAGCAATCAATAATTTAACAATACTTAAAGCCCTAAACCTATTAAACATTTAGTAAATAAAATAATAAGGGTGATATCACCCTTATTATTTATTATTACACATTTAACTATACATAATTATCTAATATTATGGAATACATCCATTCCTTTATATTCTCCTGTTATTCCTAAGGCATCTTCAATTCTAAGTAACTGATTATATTTAGCAACTCTATCTGTTCTTGAAGGTGCTCCCGTCTTTATTTGTCCTGCATTTGTTGCTACAACTAAATCTGCTATTGTAGTATCTTCAGTTTCTCCAGATCTATGGGATACAACTGCTGTATATCCTGCTCTATTAGCCATCTCTATAGCTTCAAGGGTTTCTGTTATTGTTCCTATTTGATTTAATTTTATTAATATTGAATTAGCACTGTTTTCTTTTATACCTTTTTTAAGTCTCTTAGTATTAGTAACAAATAGGTCGTCTCCTACTATTTGTATTTTGCTTCCTAGCTTTTCAGTCATTGCTTTCCAACCATCCCAATCTTCTTCATCTAAACCATCTTCTATAGATACTATTGGGTATTTTTCTACTAAGTCACTATAGAAATCTACCATTTCTACTGCAGTTAGCTCTTTACCTTCTGCATCTAGAGAATATACTTTCTTTTCTTTATCATAAATTTCAGTTGCAGCTACATCTAAAGCTAAACTTACTTCTTCCCCTGGTTTATAGCCTGCTTTTTTAATTGCTTCAACTATTGTTGATAAAGCTTCCTCATTAGAAGATAAGTTTGGAGCAAATCCTCCTTCATCCCCTACTGCTGTATTATAATTTTTAGATTTTAATACTTTCTTAAGGTTATGGAATATTTCAGCTCCCATTCTTAAAGCTTGATGGAAATTAGAAGCTCCCACTGGCATTACCATAAATTCTTGGATATCTACATTGTTATCTGCATGGGATCCACCATTTAAAATATTCATCATAGGTACAGGTAAACATCTTCCATTTACTCCTCCTATGTATTGAAATAAATCAAGACCTACATAATTAGCTGCAGCCTTAGCTACTGCCATTGAAACACCTAATATTGCATTTGCTCCTAATTTTCCTTTATTATCAGTACCATCTAAATCTATCATAGCCATATCAACACCAACTTGGTCAGTTACATCATAACCAAAAAGTGCAGGAGCTATAATTTCATTAACATTTTCTACAGCTTTATTTACACCTTTTCCTAAAAATCTATTTTCATCTTTATCTCTTAATTCAACTGCCTCAAATGCACCTGTTGAAGCTCCTGATGGAACCGCTGCTCTACCAAAAGCACCACTTTCTGTCATTACTTCAACCTCAACAGTTGGGTTACCTCTTGAATCTAAAATTTCTCTAGCATAAACATCTACTATTAAACTCATATTTTCTTCCTCCTTAATCTTTTATAATCAAACTTTTTCCTGTCATATCTTCAGGCTTTTTAAGATTCATCATTTCTAATAGTGTTGGTGCTATATCTGCTAAAATACCTTCTCTAAGCTTAATATCTCCTTCTCCTACTACAATACATGGTACTTTGTTACTTGTATGGGCAGTTAGTTTTTCATTACTTTCTTTATCTAACATTTCCTCAGCATTACCATGATCAGCAGTAATCATTACCTTTCCATTATGGTTTAATATTTCTTTTACAACCTCACCTAGACACTTATCTACAGTTTCTATTGCTTTAACTGTTGCTTTTATATCTCCTGTATGTCCAACCATGTCTGGATTAGCAAAATTTAATACAATAAAATTATAATTTTTATTTTTAATTCTTTTAATAACTTCATCTTTAACCTTTAAAGCACTCATCTCTGGCTGTAGGTCATACGTTGCTACTTTTGGCGATTGAACTAATACCCTATCTTCATTTTCATTTGGTTTTTCAACTCCACCATTAAAGAAAAATGTAACATGGGCATATTTTTCAGTTTCAGCTATTCTAAGCTGATTTAATCCCTTGTCACTTATATATTCACCTAAAGTATTTTTATGCTTTTGTGGTTTATAAGCAACTTTTACATTCTCAATAGTTTTATCATATTGAGTCATACATACATAATAGGTATTAACTTGTTTTTCTCTATTAAATCCTTCAAATTCATTATCTACAATTGCCCTAGTTATTTGTCTAGCTCTATCTGGTCTAAAATTATAAAAAATTATAGAATCATCATCATCTATTGTAGTTACAGGTTTATTATTATTTTTAATTACAGTTGGGATAACAAATTCATCTGTAGTATCCTCTTGATATGATTTATTGACAGCTTCTATAGATGAGTTTGCTTCTCTTCCTTTAGCTAATACTAAAGCATCATATGCTTTCTTTGTTCTATCCCATCTTTTATCTCTATCCATTGCATAATATCTTCCTGAAATTGAAGCTATTTTACCTATACCTAATTCTTTTATCTTTTCTTCTAATTCTTTAATATCTTCTAAAGCGCTTTTAGGTGGTACATCTCTTCCATCTAGGAAGCAATGAATATATACATCCTTTAAATCATATTTTAAAGCAAGCTCTAATAAAGCATATAAATGTGAACTATGACTGTGTACTCCACCTTTTGATAATAATCCCATAATGTGAAGTTTACTATTTTTTTCTTTTGCATTCTTCACAGCACCAATTAATTCTTCTTTTTTAAAGAATTGTTCGTTTTCTATCGCTTTATTTATTCTTGTATAATCTTGATATACTATTCTTCCTGCTCCTATATTTAAGTGTCCTACTTCTGAATTACCCATTTGTCCTTCTGGCAATCCAACTTTAAGTCCACTGGCTATAAGTTTAGTACTAGGGTAATTTTCTAATATTTTTTTATAATTAGGTGTTTTAGATTTACTAATAGCATTTCCATCGTATTTTTCACCTAAACCCCAGCCATCTAATAGTATAATTGCTGTTAATTGGTCTTTCATTTTCACCCTCCTTATCTTGGGGTTTTAAAAGTTAATTATTTCTTTAAAGTCTTTAGCTTTTAAACTTGCTCCCCCAACTAAAGCTCCATCTATATCAGTTTCATTCATAATTTCTATTACATTATGAGGCTTAACACTGCCTCCATATTGTATTCTCAATTCTTCTGATATATCTAATCCATACTTTTCTTTAACTATATTTCTAATAAAAGAAATCATTTCATTTGCTTCTTTACTAGATGCAGTTTTTCCTGTACCTATTGCCCATATTGGTTCATAAGCAATTACTATGTTTTTCATATCTTCTTTATCTATACCTTCAAATCCCTTAAGTATTTGCTTTTTAACCTTTTCATTAGCTTTTTTTGCTTCTCTTTCATCTAAAGTTTCTCCTACACATACTATAGGTTTAATTCCATAATCTATAGCAGACTTTATCTTTTTATTAACTGTTTCATCTGTTTCGTTAAAATATTCTCTTCTTTCAGAATGGCCTATGATTACATAATCTATACCCATCTCACTTAACATTTCAGGAGATACTTCCCCTGTATAAGCACCATTTTTTTCCCAGTGCATATTTTGGGCTCCTATTTTAATATCTGTATTTTTTAATTCATTTTTCACTTCACTAAGATGTAAAAACGGAGGACAAACAACCACTTCAACATCTGTATTTTCTTCTACTCCCTTTAACTCTTTTACTAAGTTTAATCCTTCAGTAACTGTTTTATTCATCTTCCAATTTCCTGCTATAATTGGTATACGCAAAATTAACCCTCCTTATTTATCTTCGATAGCTTCTATTCCAGGTAAAGACTTACCTTCAAATAATTCTAAAGAAGCTCCTCCACCAGTGGAAATATGACTCATTTTATCATTAAGTCCAGTCTTTTCAACTGCTGCTGCACTGTCTCCTCCACCTATGATGGTAGTTGCATTAGATTCAGCTAAAGCCTTAGCAATATCTTCAGTTCCCTTTGCGAAATTTTCCATTTCAAATACTCCCATAGGTCCATTCCAAACAACAGTTTTAGCCTCTTTTATTACTTTTTTAAAAGTATTTGATGTTTCAGTTCCTATGTCTAATCCCATCATATCATCAGGAATTTCATTAACATCTACAGTTTTAAACTCTGTATCATTTTTAAATTCTTTTGCTACTACTGTATCTACAGGAAGTACTATATCTACGCCCTTATCCTTTGCTCTTTTTAATAATTCTTTAGCTAATTTAATTTTTTCCTCTTCTAATAATGATTTTCCAGTATCTAATCCCTTTGCTTTAAGGAATGTAAACATCATTCCGCCGCCTATTAATAAACTATCTACTTTATCTAATAGATTTTCAATAACTCCTATTTTATCTGAAACTTTCGCTCCTCCTAAAATTGCTACAAATGGTTTTTCAGGGCTTGTTATTGCTTTACCCATGACTTCTATTTCTTTTTTAATCAAATAACCCATTGATGTTGGTAAATATTCAGAAACTCCAACATTAGATGCATGGGCTCTATGGGCTGTTCCGAAAGCATCATTAACAAATAAGTCAGCTAAAGAAGATAACTCTTTTGCAAATTCTTTATCATTTTTCTTTTCTTCTTTTCTAAATCTTGTATTTTGTAAAAGTACAATTTTACCTTCTTTCATTTCTTTAGTTGCTTTTTTAGCACTTTCTCCAACAACTTCATCATCTTCAGCAAATAATACTTCCCTACCTAATAAATTAGCCAATCTCTTAGCCACAGGCTCTAAACTTAATTCAGGTTTAACTTCTCCCTTTGGCCTTCCTAAATGTGACATAAGTATTGGCATTCCGCCTTCTTTTATAATATGCTCTATTGTAGGTAATGCACTTTTGATTCTTCTATCATCAGTAATCTCTCCATCATCATTCATAGGTACATTAAAATCACATCTAACTAAAACTTTCTTTCCCTTTAAATCAATATCTTCTACCGATTTTTTATTTAACACATTTATCACTCCTCGTTCTAAGGATCATATTTAAAAACAAAATAAAAGGGCAAAGCCGGTTAAGTAGCTATGCTACTAACCGGTCTTTTTATTAAAGTCCTTTATTAGCTATATACTTAGCTAAATCAACAACTCTTGCTGAATATCCCCATTCATTGTCATACCATGAAACTATTTTTACCATGTTATCTATAACCATAGTACTCATTCCATCGATTATTGATGAATTAGGATCTTTTCTATAATCTATTGAAACTAAAGGTTCATCTGAATATCCTAAAATTCCCTTTAATTCATTTTCAGATGCCTTTCTTAATACATCATTAACTTCTTCAGCTGTTGTATTTTTCTTAACTTCAAATACTATGTCAACAACAGAAACTGTAGGAGTTGGTACTCTCATTGCCATACCATTTACTATACCTTTTAATTCAGGTATTACTAATCCAACTGCTTTAGCAGCACCAGTAGTTGTTGGAATAATAGATTCAGCACATGCTCTAGCTCTTCTTAAATCTTTTTTATGAGATGCATCTAATACATTTTGGTCATTAGTATATGAGTGAACTGTAGTCATTAAACCTTTATTTATTCCAAAGTTATCTAATATAACTTTAGCAAATGGTGCTAAACAGTTTGTTGTACAAGAAGCATTTGATATAATATTATGTTCATCCTTATTGTAATCTTCTTCATTAACTCCCATAACAACTGTAACATCTTCACCCTTAGCAGGTGCACTAATTAATACTTTTTTAGCTCCAGCTGTTAAATGCTTTGAAGCACCTTCTCTATCTCTAAATACTCCTGTAGATTCTATAACTAAATCTACTCCCATATCTTTCCATGGTAATTTTTCAGGATCTCTTTCTCCTAATACCTTTATAGTTTTACCATCAACTACTAAATTTTGACCCTGTACTTCTACTGTACCTTGAAATCTACCAAAATTAGAGTCATATTTAAATAAGTGTGCTAAATCCTCAATATTAGATGGATTATTAATAGCAACAACCTCAAAATCACTTACTTTATCCTCCATTACAATTCTTAATACATTTCTTCCTATTCTTCCAAAACCATTAATAGCAACTTTCATTGTCATAATATTTCCTCCTTAAATTTATTATTTTACTACTTATTAAGTAGCTTATTTAACCATATTTAAAATCTCTTTTGCAGCCCCCTCATCCGTTATTAATACAATATCCTTTTTAAGGGATGAGATTGCTTTTATCGCCTTTGCTTTTTCTGAACCGCAGGCAACTCCAATAACTGTTTTTATTTTCTTAAAATCATCTAAAGTAATTCCAACTGTACTAGATTCTCTAACTATCTCTCCATTTAAATCAAAATAGTATCCAAAGGCTTCAGCTACAGCTCCCTTATTTAACAAATCAGTAAGTAATTCTTCAGATAATTTTCTTCTTTTTGCCATTGTATCTGCTCTACCTATTCCAAATATTAATGCATTCATTTTTTTTAGCATATCAACTAATTCTCTAATTTCTTCAACTTGTAAAAGAGTATTTAAAGCTTCTTTATTTATGTTATCAGGCACATGTAATAACTTATAACTTCCGTCTAATCGTTTTGCTAATCTTGCTGCTATATTGTTTGCTTGCATTTCGACATTTCTTCCTATTCCACCTCTTGCCGGTAAAACTAAAATATCTTTTAGTTTAGTATTATAGAGCATAGCATCTGCTACTGATGCCATAGTACTACCTCCAGTTATCCCTATTATATTATTATCCTTAATTGTGTTTTTTATAAATTCTGCTGCAGTTTTTCCTACATCTTTTTTTATAAAATTATCTTTATCAAAGTCTCCTGGTACTATAATAATTTTTTTAATTTTTAGCTTTTGCTGTAAACTTTCTTCTAAGTTTGTTAAACCCTTAAGTTTATGTATAAAACCCTTTAATTGATCTATTATTATCTTTCCATCCTCAGTGACATTCATACCCACAGATTTTATTTCTAATAATCCTTGCTTTTTTAAAATATTAACCTCTGTCCTAATAATTCTTTCGCCAATACCTAAATTACCAGCTAGAGTCCTTCTTCCTATGGGTTCATTATAATAGATATTTCTTAAAATATTATACCTTTTTTCTAGAATTTCAGTCATCTCGGGTATTATCTTTTTTTGAAGTGTTAAAATATCTTCCATTATTATGCTCCCCTTATGGACTTTTTTAGTCCCTATTGTTATATTCTGTCCCAACAGTTACATATAAAAAACAATAAATATTTATTGTTATTATCCCTTTAACTGTAATTTTTATACTAGGGACTATTTTTGTCCCTGTTGTTAAGTTGCGTCCCATATCTATCAAAAAAATATTTCCAATTAACCTACACTGAACATTATAATTCACTTATAAAAAAATATCAAGGGTTTAATTAAAACAAAATTAAAAAATCTGGATTTAAACTCCAGATTTTTAAGAATATCGTTTTCTTCTTGTTGAAGATGGTATATTTAATTCATCTCTATATTTAGCAACTGTTCTTCTTGATATTTTAATATTTTTTTCCTTTAAATTATCTGCTATTTTCTGGTCACTTAAAGGTTTCTTTGGATTTTCACTTTCTATCATCTCACTTATCATTGTCTTAACACTTGTTGATGCAACTTCTCCACTTTTACCCTTTACTCCGCTAGAAAAGAAATATCTAAGTTCAAATATTCCTCTAGGAGTTTGAACATATTTACCATTTGTAGCTCTACTTACTGTTGATTCATGGACATCAATATCTTCTGCTACTTCTTTTAATGTTAACGGTTTCAAAGACATTTTTCCTTTTTCAAAAAAATCCTTTTGAAATTTTAATAATGATTTAACAACATTGTAAATTGTCATTCTTCTTTGTTCTATACTTTTAATTAGCCACATTGCAGAATTTAATTTCTGTGTAATAAATTTAGAAGTATCGTTATCTTCATTATTAATCATTTGTTTATAAAAGCTATTTACAGAAAGCTTTGGAGCTGTGGAATCTTTTACTATTATCACAAATTCCCCATCAACCTTTTCTACTACTACATCGGGAGTGACAAATTTTACATCATCTCCTTCATGATAAAAACCCCTTCCAGGCTTAGGTTCTAAAGATTTAATTAAATCACAAACCTTTTGTACATGCTCAATATCAGTATTTAATTTTTTACCAATTTTAGAAAGCTTATTCATTGCAATATCCTCTAAATACTTATCTACAATTTCAAAAGCTATATCATCTTTTATTCCCTTAATTTTTAACTGATTTATCAAACACTCACCTAAATCTCTAGCAGCTACTCCAACAGGATCAAAGGTCTGAACTACTTTTAAAACCTTTTCAACTTCTTTTATATTTACATTAAGTTGTTTTGCTATATCTTTAATAGGATTACTCAGATAACCATTTTTATCTATACTTTCAATAATTAGTTCTGCTATCTGTTTGTTAATTTCATCGAATATTGTTAAATCCATTTGAAGTAGCAAATGATCCTTTAACGTTTTTTCTTCAGAAACAAAGTTTTCAAAGGAATAATCTTTCTGTTCACTTTTTCTATTGCTTTTATAGCTTATATCGTCATATTGACCTAGATATTCTTTCCAATCCTCTTGATCCATTTCTTTAGTGGGATCCTCTATATCTTCATGTTGACTTTTAGAATCTATTTCAAGTAAGGGATTAGACTCCATTTGTTGGTCAATATATTCCCTAAGTTCTAGACTGGTAAATTGTAAAAGTTGTATAGCCTGTCTAAGCTCTGGTGTCATTATTAATTTTTGTGCTTGCTCTAAAGATAAATCAAAACCCAGTCTCATCTTTTCACCCCAAACTAAAATTTAAACTTCTTTCTTTAATATATGAAATTAGACCTATATTTATTATATCAAAAGTACCATGATAACCACAAATACTATATTTAGAAATACATTATATTACATTTAAAGAAAAAAAAGAACACATTGCTGTGTTCTTTTTAAGCTTCATCTTTTTCATAGGGTATACCATCAGCCGCTGGACCATTAGCTCTTCCTACAAAGCCTGTTAATATAACTAATGTTAATACATAAGGAAGCATTGCTAATATTTGTGATGAAACTTGTAAGTCTGTTCTTCCTATAAATATAACAAGTCCTTGGGAAGCCCCAAATAATAAACAAGCAAGCATCGCACCTTGAGGTTTCCATTTACCAAAAATCATTGCTGCAAGGGCAATAAAACCATGACCTGATATTAATGTAGGTCTAAAGTTAGAAACAACTGCTAAACTCATTGCAGCCCCTCCAAATCCTGCGAAAATACCTGATAATATAACACATAAATATCTAATCTTATAAACATTTATTCCCAAAGTATCAGCTGCTTTAGGATGCTCTCCTACAGCCCTTATTCTTAATCCTAACTTAGTTTTATATAATAAAAACCACATAATTAGTACTAACAAGAATGCTAGATACACAGTTGCATATTGATTAAAAACTAAATCTAGAAATGAATTTTGAGCAAATACTCCATTTAATGGTCTTGGCATTTTAGCATTAAAATCAATCGATTCTGTCATTGTAGCTCCATCGAAAAATAAACGACTTAAAAACAATGCTAATCCAGGCCCTAAAAAGTTAATAGCAATACCTGAAACTACTTGGTCTGCTGCAAAGGTTACTGAAGCTATAGCATGTAATAAAGCTAAAATTCCAGAAGCTATACCTGCTGCTAAAAATGCTAGCCAAGGGTTTCCAGAATAAAATCCAACAGTAGCACCTGTAAATGCTCCTATAGCCATCATTCCCTCAAGTCCTATATTAACAACCCCGGAGTTTTCAGAAATTACTCCCCCAAGGGATGTAAACATTAAAGGTGCTGAATATAATAAAGTTGTTCCTAGTATAAATCCAAGATTAGCCAACATTTTTATCACCTCTCTTGTTGCTTCTAAAATCTAGTACCATTTTAATAAATTTTGGGATTGCTATAAAAAATACTATAGTACCTATAACTATATCTATCATCTCAGATGGAGCTCCTAAAGTTGATTGTATTTTAGGCCCTCCATATTTTAAAGCTCCAAATAATAATCCTGCAAAAACACTACCAAAAGCTGTATTACTACCAATAAGAGAAACTGCTATACCATCGAAACCATAACCCTCCATTGCAGCTAATTTAGTTACAGCCTTAGTAACTCCCATAACTTGTAAAGCTCCTGCAGCACCAGCTAAAGATCCTGCTATAAACATTGATTTCACCATACTTTTTTCAACTGCTATTCCACCATATTCAGCAGCATGTTTATTAAATCCAACTGCTCTTAATTCATATCCTAAGGTAGTTTTATTTAAAATATACCAAACTACTACAGCTAATAATAAAGCTACTAGAAAGCCCCAGTTAGCAGGTGTTTTTAATATATCTTGTAAAATTGGATGATTACTCAACCACTGTCTTCCTGCATCTGTCCATTTCCATTTCTCTAAAATTATAATTCTGGCTGTATCTAGTATTTTATAACTTGATTCACTTTCTGGTCTTCTAACACCTTCAGACATAACTATAAAATTATTTAAATAAAGAGCTATCCAGTTAAGCATAATAGTTGCAATAACTTCATGTACTCCGAACTTAGCTTTTAAAAATCCTGCTATACCTCCATATAGTCCAGCTGCTAAAGCAGCTAGTAAAAATACAAAAATCACATGTATTACTGGTGGTAAATGAAGGAAATATCCGACCATTGTAGCAACTAATGCCCCTATTATATATTGCCCCTCTGCTCCTATATTAAACAGTCCCGTTCTAAATGCAAAAGCAACAGAAAGTCCTGTAAGAATAAGAGGAGTAGAATAAAGAATAGTATAAGCTATATATTTTGGTCTTCCAAATATTCCTCTTATTATAATTCCGTAGGCTGTTATTGGATTATATCCGGCTACTAATAATGCAATAGCACCTACTATAAGTCCAATGAAAATAGATATAAAGGTAAAACCTACTTTACCTTTGAAAAACTTTTTTAATGAAAACTTACTCTTGGCCATCTGTAGCACCTCCTCCAGCCATCATAAGACCTAGCTTATTTTCATTTGCATCTTTTTGGTCTATAACACCTACTATTTTTCCTTCATATATGACAGCTATTCTATCTGATACATTCATTACTTCATCTAATTCTAAAGAGACTAAAAGTACTGCTTTACCTTTATCCCTTTGTTCAACTAAAGATTTGTGCACATATTCAATGGCCCCAACATCTAAACCTCTTGTAGGTTGTGAAGCAATAAGTAAATCTGGATCATTAGATACTTCCCTTGCAATAATCACCTTTTGTTGATTACCTCCTGAAAGGGCTTTAGCTTTTATCTTTTCATTATCTGGTCTAATATCAAACCTTTTTATTAGTTTCTTAGCATAATCATTTATACCTTTAGGATTAAGTATCCCGTTTTTTGAAAATGGTTTTTTATGATAATTTTCTAAAATCATATTCTCTTCTACTGAATACTCTAATACTAAACCTCTTTTTTGTCTATCTTCAGGTATTGTGGATACTTTACTTTCTATAATATTTTTTGGTTCTTTATTAGTAATATCTTTTCCATTCATTAATACTTTTCCATTAGTAATTTTTCTAAGGCCAGTAATTCCTTCAACTAACTCTGTTTGACCGTTTCCATCTACTCCGGCTATTCCTAGTATCTCTCCAGAATGAACTTCTAAAGATAAACCATCTACAGCTTCTATACCACGATTATCTGAAACAACAAGATCGTCTATTTTTAGAACTACATTCCCTTTTTCTTTATCCTCTTTATCTACTTCAAAACTAACCTCTCTTCCTACCATTTTAGAAGCTAATTCATCTTCATCTGTTTTGGATACATCCACAGTATCAATGTGTTTACCTCTACGAATTATTGTACAATAATCTGCAACCATTTTTATTTCTTTTAGTTTATGGGTAATTATTATAATACTTTTACCTTCTTTTGTTAAATTTCTTATTATTTCAACTAAATCCTTAATTTCCTGAGGAGTTAAAACTGCTGTAGGTTCATCTAATATAAGTATCTCTGCCCCCCTATATAAAGCCTTTAATATTTCTACTCTCTGTTGCATACCTACTGTTATGTCTTCTATCTTTTGATCAGGATCAACATGCAGTCCATATTTTTCAGAAAGTTTTTTTACTTCCTTTACAGCTTTTTTCATATCTAATTGACCCATTCCCTTAGTAGTTTCCATTCCTAGGATAATATTTTCTGCCACAGTAAAGGGTTCAACTAACATAAAATGCTGATGGACCATTCCTATTCCCTTTTCTATTGCAACATTAGGATCTTGTATTTCAATTTTTTCCCCATTTATAGAAATATCCCCAGCAGTAGGATTATAAAGTCCATATAATACATTCATTAAGGTTGTCTTTCCTGCACCATTTTCTCCTAAAAGGGCATGTACTTCACCTTTGTGGACTGTTAAATTAATATTATTATTAGCTGTAAAATCTCCAAATTTCTTAGTTATATTTTTCATTTCCACGACTTTTTGGTCAAAATCAATGTTACTCAAAAAAATGACCTCCTATCTTTATATCTAAACAGCTCAGACTTAAGTCCGAGCTGTTTAAAATAATTTATTTTATAGATTGTTATTGCTTAAAAACTCGTTATATGTGTCTTCATTATATGGAACTGCTATTTCTCCATCTATAATTTTTTGTTTAAGTTCTTCAACTTCATTTAATAAATCTTCTGGTACGTGCTTATCTGATGTAGGTGCAATTCCAACTCCACCTTCAGCTAAACCATATACAACAGTTTGACCACCTGGGAAGTTTCCTTCTTTTAAGTCTTTAGCTATATTAAATACTGCATTATCAACGCGCTTCATAGCTGATGTTAATACATTTTCTGGTGCTAAATGATTTTGATCTCTATCAACACCAATAGCCCATTTATCTTGTTCTTTAGCTGCTTCTATAACGCCGTCTCCAACTCCACCTGCTGCGTGGAATACAATGTCAGCGCCTTGCTGATACATTGAGTTTGCAATTGCTTTACCCTTAGCAGCATCTGTAAAGGATTCTGCATATTGTCTAATAACTTCTACATCTGAATTTGCATATTTAACACCTGCATGGTATCCATAGTCAAATCCATCTATTACTTCACCTCTCATACCACCAACAAATCCAACTTTTCCTGTCTTACTCATCTTAGCAGCTATGTATCCAACTAAGAAAGATGGCTGTTCTGCTTTAAATACAACTCCAACTACATTTTCTGGTGTTTCCTTTCCATAAGCAAAATCAATAATTGCATATTTTTGCTCTGGGTTTTGCTTTGCTGCTTGTTTTATAGCATCTCCCATTTTAAATCCTATACCCCAAATAAGGTCATTACCTGCATCTAATAACGTTTCCATATTTGGCTTATAATCAGCTTCTTGATTTGACTCTTGATAAGAAATTCCTACTCCTAATTCCTCTTCAGCTCTTTGCAAACCTTCCCAAGCAGATTGGTTAAATGATTGGTCGTTAATTCCACCAACATCTGTAACCATTGCAATACTTGTCTTGTCTTCATTTGCTCCACCATTGCCTCCTGCACATCCTACAGACAATGTAAGCACTAATACTATTGATAAAACTAATGCTAAACTTCTTTTTAACATAAAAACCCTCCTCTAATTATTAATGTCACTGTTGAAACAGAACTTCAACAACATACTATGTTTTCTACAAATCTTTAATTAATCCTTCTTTTTGTAAAAAAATTATGCTTCTGTAATAAATATGTTTGTTGTTGAGATTATATTATACAATATTTAACTTAATTTTTCTAATTTATTATAAAAAAGTAATAAAAAAGACCCTCATATAAGGGTCCTTTACATAACAAAGATAAGTTTCTTTAACATGGGTCAGATTCTTTACTTACATATCCTTCCTTAGCTAAAATATCAATAGCCTTATCTAATCTTTCTTCATTAACCATAACTATTGGTCCAGTACAGCCCATTCCACTTTCTGCATATATTTTATTTTTCCAAAGAACCTTTACTGCAACCTCTAAATCCATAATATCAATTCCTGATATTGAACCAGTTACAACTTCCTTTGGTGGTTGAGCTACTTCTTCTTCATCATCACTTTTTTTACTTTCTTTATTTAATTTAGCTAATATATCTTCATATTTAGCCTTTTTAGCTTTTTTATGCTCATCTTTACTAACTGAAATAATATCTCCCTTAGCTACCTTAGCAGCATAATTTAAAGCATTTGCAACAACAGGAGCTCCTGATGCCCTTGAAAGTATTAATATACTTCTTTTATATCCATCGCCTACACCTGGGCCATATCCATTTCCTAAAGCTTCATAGCTACCTCCAGTAGTATAGGATGAAAATACTTTCATTAATAAATTACCAGTTAAACTATCTGTAACCATTACATCTGGAGTTCCTGTCAATAAATCATTCCCTCTCATAACAGAACCACCATCTGATCTCATAGATTCAGCAAAGTTTATATCGTAACCATTTTCTTTAAGTTCTTTTAATGATCTTTCAACCTGTCTAGCTCCATCTACATTTAATATACCAACAGTTGGATTCTTAACTCCCATGGCTTTTGCAGCTATAATTCCATATAAACCATTTTTAACCATAGCTTCAACTCTATTAGGTGAAGAAGTTCCTGTTGTTGTAGCTATAAACATCTCTTTACCAAATCCTGGTGTAACTACTCTACCTACAGTTGAAACACCAATTGGGAAATTATAATGCATTGTTACTGCACTTTGTATGTTTCCATTATCTAATAACTCTTCCATTTTTCTATGTTGATCGTCTTCATCAGTAGCTTCAACTACTTCTAAATCAGTTTCAACTTTTGGTCCTATAAGTACAACTTCAATAGAATCATCTTTACTTTGGGCTAACTCAGCACCCTTTACAATATTTTCAACACCATGTTCACTTCCAAGTAAAGTTATTCCAACTCGTACCTTTTGGCCAAACTGACCAGTTTCTAATGCATCTGCTATATCATTAAATACTTTTCCGATCATATTATTAACTTTATCAGTCATCCAACTCACCTCTATTCTTTGGAATTTTTCTTAATCTACTCATCTGAGAATTGTGATGCAAAGTCTCTCATAGCTTTAGCTACCATTTTCTTAATAGTCTCTTCTGATGCTCCCTCTGTTTCTTCAGATTTACCATCATTTTTCTCCATTACTATTGAAACACCATCAAATAGGTTTGTCATACGTCCAAGGAAAAGACTTCCTTTACCAACTATCATTGCACTATTTATTTCGCCTTCAGCCATTGCATCCCTAGCAAATCCTACATAAGGTACCCCTGATGGTATATGGCCTTGAGTTGGAGCCCATCCTGGCATACCATGATTTTTAACAAAGTTTAGTAATTCTTTTCTTTCTAACTCTTTTCTCTTAACTCCCAATGCTCCGATCATTTTATAATTTGATGTTGGAACATCTCCTGCTCCTGCTGGTTTTGTAATATCTGGATTTTGCATCTCAACAGAATATTTATCTATATCAGTTATTTTTAAGTCACCTTTATCTAGAGGATTTGTTATTAAAGAAGTTATAACAGCTTGTGGTGAAGATCCAGTTCCAACTGTATGTCTTCCAACTAAGTCTGTTCTTAATACTGGATTAATTCCGTCATTTTTACTAACTAATATAGCAAAGCCACCTAAAGTATCCTCTAAAACTGGCATATCCTTTTTAACATGGTCTTTACCATTCATTCCGAGTTTTGCTGTTGCACCACCGGCAACTACTACTACGTTATCATAAGTCCCTGCTTGAACTAATGAAGCAGCTTCTATTAAAGAGTGAGTTGGTGCTGCACAGAATCCTCTTGTATCTGAACCTGTAGCATTAACACAACCTGTTATTTCACCTATAGATTTAGCGAAGTTTCCTCCACCCCTTTGATTCATATCTCCACAGGCTTCTTCTGAACATTCAACTATATAATCTATATTTTCTGGATCTATATCATTTTTATTTAATAAATTTAACATAGCCAATGCACCAGAAGCTTTAACAACAATGTTTTCATATATTGTATGGGCATTTAAATTAATATCTACATCATGAGCTCTATTTACACATCCAATAACTTTTCCATCATTATAAATAGGTTCAGCTTCATATTTTTCAATGTGATTTTCTATATCTTCTAATTCTTCTCCCTCTTTAAGCTTATTAATTAATTCATCAGTTATCAAAGGATGATTTTCTAACTTTTCTTTAACATCACTAACAAAGGATTTCTCTAGTGATACTAAGTCAAAAACATCAACTATTTTCATTAATCCTATAAACTCATCCTGTGGCATTATTTCTCCATACTTACCAAATCTATTAGCATCTTCTATTTTTTTATCATACCAAGGCATTTTATATTCACTTAATTTTTCTGGTGTTATATTACCTATGTATGTTTGATTTGGTGGGTAACTAACCGTTTCTTGATAACTTCTTAGATGATTAGGTAATTTTTTTAAGTATTCTGATTCTGGGTTTACAACCCTCTCTGTAGTTTGTGTAGTACCATTATGAAGTACCATATCCGGAGTATGTACTAATACATATCCAGATCCTTTTACAACTGAAAATGACATAATTTGACTCACCTCCATGAATTTTAAAAAACAAATAAATATTTTATGAACAAGTTAGTAATTAACACTAAGGTTATAATGATTTTATAAGAGGGTGATAAAATTATCACCCTCTTTATATATTAATTAAGCTTCAAATACAGTTTGGCCATCAACTTCAGTTTCTAAAGCTTCTAAAGCTTTTTCTACTAAGCCTCTTCTTAATTGTTTTTCCTCATCAGCTTCTAATGCTGGGTTTCCTAATGGATGAGGAATAGCTATTGTTGGTACTATTCTATTAGCTCCAACAGTTTTTGAAATTGGTACCACTGTACACATATGAACAACAGGAATTCCTGCTCTTTCAATTTCTTTTACCATCGTTGCACCGCAACGTGTACAAGTACCTCAGGTAGATGTTAATATAACTGCATCTACTCCATCAGCTACTAATTCCTTTGCAAATTCCTCTGCAAAAGCTTTAGAGCTTGCAACTGCAGTACCATTACCTGTAGTAGTATAGAAGAATTTGTGTAACTCTCCTATTCTTCCTTCTTTTTCTAAATCTCTTAATACATCAACTGGTAATACTCTATCTGAATCTTCATTTGCATAAACTGGGTCATAACCACCATGGGCAGTTTCATGAGTTTCTTCAGTTAAATTATTAAAATCAGATATATCATACTTACCATATTTTGAAGCACTTGAAGACTCAATATGATCAGGGTTATCCTTAGGTACAATACCTCCTGATGTTACTAAAGCAACCTTTGCTTTAGATAAGTCCTTAACAGCTGGATTTGCATCTACTCTATCAAAATCTGGCATTGCAAATTCTGTTTTGAATTCCTCGCCTTTAAGTTTCTTAACAAGCATATCAACAGCTCTTTCAGCACCTCTTTTTTCAGCGAAATAATTCTTTCTAACACCCATTGGCATATAGTGTTCTTCTTCAGGAGAACCTATTTCTTCACCTTTAGCTAATTTTACTGCTAGGGGTGCCATAGATTTAACAGCTTTTCTCATACCTGCTGCACTATTTCTTGTTTCAACTATATGAACACTTTTCTTAAACATATCCGCTCCAGGGTTTTCTTCATACATTCCTGTTATAACGGGGATATTTAACTCTTCTTTAACTGCATCTGTAATAGTACCACAAGCAACTCCATATCTTCCTGCATTAAAAGCTGGGCCTGCCATGAATAAGTCAGGGTCATATTCCTTAACCATTTCAATAACTTTAGCCTTTGCTTCTTCTAAATTTTCATTAAAGTAAGAATCACCACATATAACTGTAGCAACTATTTCAGCATCATCACCAAACTTTTTATTAAAAGCCATACCTGGTCCTACGACACCTTCTCTTACTTCTGGTTTATAATCTGCTTTCTCTTCTCCACCAATACCGGCAAAGAACTGATTTATATAATGTACTACTTTCAGTTTACTCATTGTTTCCCCCCCTCTCTTATTTTCGGGTGTATTTATTAGTCATCAAATTTACAGAACTCTTCTCTTATATCAGTCATTTCTTCTATTATTTCATCTACATCAAGTACCATTTCCATCATACCTATCTGCTCATCATATACATCTGCGTCTACTTCATCTTTAAATTCTGGTTCAACTGCATGATATACTCTTAGTCCTAACTGGACTCCTGCTAATGGACCTGCGAAAGTAGGGTCACCTGCTGTTACAGTTTCAGCTGCTAGTCCTGCTGCTTCGCCTTCTGCAGCACCTAAAACAACTATAACATTTTCAGCTCCGTGTTTATCAGTTAAATCTTTAACCCTTCTTTGGTTTTCTAAGTCCATAGCACCTGCAGCAGTTCAGACAAAACACTCAGTTGATGAAAAAACTACTTCAGCTTCAGTTGATTTAAGACATTCTTCCATAGCTGGGCCTGGAATTCCGTCTCTATCACCGATGATTATTACTTTCTTACCATCGTATCTTCCCATTTTAACCATCCTTTCTTTTTTAATATCCTTTTGCACTTAATTTATTAAATCCAAGTTCATTTGTTGCTCCTGTTATAGCCTGTAATTCAACAACAATAGAACCATCTTTTTCTAAACTTCCATCAAATCCTCCGGCTATTGAATCTACTGGTTCAATATGCCCTATTATCTTATCCATTGGTGGTAATTTAATAACTTCGTTTGCATTACCTCCAGTTACAACAGCATTTGCCTTCGGATCAGCATCTGCTAATGGTTGACTTGCTCCATCTCTTCCTGCATACTCATCTGTAACTATAACTGTTTTAATACCTTTTTCTTCTATCTTCTTACAGTTCATAATTAAATCTGTATCAGGATTTCCAAAACCTTCTTGTGATATTATAACTCCATCTACTCCTAGATATTCTGCTAATTTAGCTGCCCAATTAGAAGATCTCTCTTTATCAGCTAAATAAACATTTTCATTTGTTATAATCATACCAACAAAGTTAAATTCCTTACCATGCTTATCAAATAAGTCATGTATAACAGGGTTATTTAAATGATGATATGTTGTATTTTTATCACAAGCAGATACACAGTTACCACTTATAATTGCACCATCCATTATCTCAGTAGGTCCAATTAAAGTTGATAGAGTTTTCTTTGCATCAACTCCATATACATAAGTGTCGTGTAATAAACCTTGACTTTGTAGCATTTGTACATAGGCTACCTTTGGTAATTCAGGATATTTTTCAACACTCTTTAATAAAGGTAGTGATTCATAAGACTTTACCTCATCTGGTTTTATATCCTTAGCTACTTCTCCAAAATATCTTGCTGCTTTAAGTCCTGCCATTCTCACAGCTTTTTCATGTTCATGCTGTTTTAAATCATCCTTTGGTTCACAGATTAAAACAACATTATTTAACTTAGAAAATGGTGTGTAATCAGCTCCTGGGCCTGTCATATCAATTATACCCTCTTGGAAACCAACTATCTTACCAGTTGTTACAACTGCTGCTCCCTTTAAAACATTTGTTTTTCCAGTTCCAACAGTGTCAACTTTTGATAAAACTCCAGGGAATATCCCTCCTGGTCCATCAACTTTCACTCTAGGTTCAATTACATCCTTTACAGGTGTAATTCTTATACTATCACCTGGTTTTGCTAACTCAACATCAACACTTTTTAGATGCTCATCTTCACTTATAAGTGAAATAAGCTCCTCTTTGTTTACTATTAAAGTGCCATTTTCAACTTTAGTATCTTCACCAAATTTTACATCTTTGATGAATATATTACCTAATTCCAGGTTCATACAACTCACCTCCCTTTGATATTGGCAATTATCTTAGCAAATTAATTTGCTAAGATAACTACAATTCCTTAAAGTATATATTAAACATACTTTTTTATCATTTTTTCAATGTTTGCTGCTGTTGCTTCTTCCTTTGTTACTTCTTCAACTTTTTCTCCATCTTTATAGATTACTATTGTAGGTAAACCTAAAACCTTTTGCTTTATAGCAAGTCTTCTTGCTTTTGCTGTATTAAGTTTACAGAATTTGATACTGTCATATTTCTTTTCTAACTCTTCTACGTGTGGCATTAATGCTTTACAAGGCTCACACCCATCACTCCAAAAGTCAACTAACACATATCCATCTTCATTTAATACTTCATCTTTAAATGTTTTCTTATCAACTTGTAACATTTAAAACCCTCCTTATATTTTTTATTCACTAAAATTATGTTCTATATACTTCTCTGCCTGTGTAGCTGCAATAGCTCCATCGGCAGTAGCTGTAACCACTTGTCTTAAGGACTTAACTCTACAATCCCCTGCTGCAAACACACCATCTATATTAGTTTTCATATTATCATCAGTAGGTATATATCCTCTTTCATCTAAAGTAATTTTACCTTTAAATAACTCTGTTTGAGGAATGTAGCCTATGAATACAAAGATTCCAAATGTTCCATCTTCTTCATCTGCTTTTATTTCTGTTTCTTCTCCTGTTTCTCTATTTCTTAATACCATACCTTCAACTATGCCATCACCTTTAACTTCTTTAACTTCACTATTCCAAATGAAATCTATCTTATCATTATTAAAAGCTTTCTCTTGGATAGACTTAGCAGCTCTTAATTCATCTCTTCTATGTACTATAGTTACTTTTCTAGCAAATTTAGATAAGAAAAGTGATTCTTCAACCGCTGTGTCTCCTCCACCTATTGAGTAAACTTCAAAGTCTTCAAAGAAAGCTCCATCACAAGTAGCACAATATGAAACTCCTTTACCTGTTAATTCCTTTTCTCCAGGTGCTCCTAATAATCTTGGTTTAGCTCCTGTAGCTACAATAACACTTTTTGCTTTGTACTCTCCATTTTCCCCTTTAAGTACTTTGATTTTTCCTTCTAATTCAACATCGTTAATTGTATCTGTTACCCTTTCAACACCAAAGCTTTCAACTTGCTCAACCATTCTTGCTATTAAAGATGGTCCCGTTGGATCTTTAACTGATCCTGGATAATTTTCTATCTCCTCTGTAGTAACTATTTGTCCTCCAGCCTTTTCTTTCTCAAGTACTAAAGTTTTCATTCTAGCCCTTCCTGCATATAAACCAGCAGTTAAACCAGCTGGACCAGAACCAACAACTACAACATCATAAACATTTTCCATTTCATTCACTCCTTTATATTTATTTAATTGCATTTTTAATTAAAGTTAAGTCAATAGTCTGAAAATCAGAAAGTATTTCTTCTGACCAATCAGGAGTTTTAAAATCCTTAATAAACTTTTTAGCTGTATGAATACTATTTTCTATTGTAATTAAAGAATCAGTATCCAAATCATCTTTATCCATAGAAATCATAATTGACTTGTATGGAGTTTCATTAGGTTTAATACTTCCTGAAAGAGGATGAGTTAACAATTTATGTCCTTTATGAATTCTATCCCTAACTTTTTTTAGTATTTCCATATAATCTGTATAATAATACTCTACTTTAATTATTTTTTCTAATTCTTCTTTTACTAAAGGATTATTTGTTATTATTATTTCTTTCATTAGCACCACTCCAAAGGTAACGTTTTCATTGAAATATTTACCTATACTTCCAAAACTGATCTTCCTATAGATATATAACCTATTACGAATATTTAAATAATTTAAGTGTCTTATTTTAAACAAAGAAAGATAACAAAAACAGAGCATCAAACACCTTTAAATAAGGTGCCGACGCTCTGTTTTTTTAACCTGAGAGATTCTTCTTTTATTTAAGAATTGCTCCTTCGGTAAACTTTCTTTTCCAGAGCACTGTCCAAACACGGTCCTTTTGCCTGAGATTTTCACTAAGAGCTGGCAAAACTCAAAGCTTATCCCTTCGGCTCCAATATTCAAATTGGTATCTTCCGCATTCTTCATCCAGTACGAGTTAAATTTATTATCTTTTGTTTGTTCTCTATATGGTCATTATAATATATCGTTATTTTATATACAAGGCTTTTTTTCTAAAATTTTTATTTTTGTTAACTATTTATCAAAAATTAGCTTTTAAAAAATTTTTATCACATTTCCCTATACATCCATTATAATATATAGATATCTTTTATACAACATCTTTTTGACGATTTTTGCTGATTTTTGCTGATTTTTGTTTTATTTTGTACTATTTTCTAATCTATTTCTATTAATTCATAATTTCTACTACCTAAACCAATGCTTTCTCCATATTCTAAAACTCTCTTCGCTTTTACATTTTTATGTAATCCAGCAAATTTATCTTCTCCAGGTTTATGATTACATTTTAAATCACTATGTTTATTTCCTAATTGTTCATCTATTAGATCTAAACTTGCCTTATCTATTGCTACAGGATCAAAAGATGCTAATATTCCAACATCATTTACTATAGGTATTCCACTCCAAGGTACACAATCACAAAGCGGGGTGACATTCATCACAAAATTTATGTATGCAACTTTTTTATTTTTATTAGCCACTGAACCATAGGCATATTCAGCCATTTTTTCTAAGAATAAATCTACATCTGTTTCAAACTGTACTTTTATAGCCCTCTTAGGACAAACTGTAACACACTCTCCACATCCTATACATTTATCTTTATTTATTTTAGCTTTCTTATTTTCTAAAGTAATTGCATCAACAGGACAATTTTTAGCACATATTCCACAACCTATGCATTTTTCTTTTATTATATCAGGTTTTGAATCAGAGTGTTGTATTTGTTTACCCGAAGCACTAGCACAACCCATTGCAAGATTTTTTATACTTCCTCCATAACCAGATAGAGCATGGCCTTTAACATGACTTAAAACAATCATTGAATTTGAATGATAAATATCTCCTGCTATTTTAACTGTATTAAAATGTTTTAAATTAACAGCTACATCTATTGAGTTTTTACTATATAAACCATCTGCTATAATTATTGGTGCTTTTACTACTGAAGGAGCAAATCCATTTTCTATAGCCGTTTGTATATGGGATATACTATTAGTTCTACTACCAGTGTATAAAGTATTTGTATCTGTTAAAAATGGTTCTACATTACTCTCTTTTGCCTTCTCTACTACTTGTCTTACAAAAATAGGATTAATAAATGCATTATTACCCTTTTCCCCAAAGTGAAGTTTAATAGCAGTTGCATCATCTTCACTTAAAACTTCTTTAATCCCTGCTTTATCATATAGTCTTTTAATTTTATTTGGGATGTTATTTTTTTTACTGTCGGATTTAAAATTAATAAAATAAACTTTACTACTCAATTTATCAACCTCCTATATAAATAATACCATATTATATTACCTACCCAAAACAAAAAAAATTATAGCATTTTTCAAAATAAAAATTCCCAGCATATATATGCTGGGAGTTTTTATTTATTTTAATGCATCTAAAATTGATAATGCAATATTTGATGAATGGTCAGCTATTCTTTCTAGATTACTTATTATATCTAAAAATACAATACCTGCACTTGGATTACATTTCATTTTGTTAAGTCTATCTATGTGACTTGATCTGTTTTCCTTTTCAAGTTTATCGATATAACCTTCATATTCAATAACCCTATTTGCTATGTTTGTATCAGCTGTTTTAAAGGCATCTAATGATGTCTGAAATGCCTGTTCAACTTGATTAAACATATCCATAAGTTCATCAAGGGCTTGATCTGAAAAGTCAACTTTATTTTCTATTCTATAATAAGCAAATTCAGCAATATTATCAGCATGGTCTCCAACCCTTTCAAGGTCATTTATTGTATTAAATAAAGTTGTTATTGTTGCATGTTGTTCATCTGTTAAAGGTGCATTTGAAAGTTCGACTAAATATTTAGTAATATCACTTTCTAAATCGTTAACAATTTTTTCTTGTTTAAATACTTCATTTGCAAGTTTTTCATTTTGATTATAAAATGCTTCCTTTGAATTTTTTAGTTGTTCTAGTACTAATTTACCCATTCTTAATACTTCCTTAGAAGCTTGGCCTACAGCTATTGAAGGTGTTTCTATAATTCTTGAATCAAGATACTTAAGCCCTGCCTTTTGTTCAATTTCTCCTGGTACCATTTTCTTAGCTGCATAAACTATAAAGCCTGCAAATGGTAATTGTATAAGCACATTAATAATATTAAAGAAAGTATGTGCATTTGCTATTTGTCTAGCAGGATCATCTGTCATTTGAGTTACAAATGCTTCAATTGGATATCTTAAAATAACCATAAATATAACAGTACCTATAATATTAAATAATAAGTGCATAACTGCAGCCCTTTTAGCTGTTTTATTTGCTCCTATACTTGATAATAATGCTGTTACACAAGTACCTATATTATCACCAAATAGTATAGGAAATGCTATATCAACACCTATTAATCCAGCTGATGCTAAAGCTAATAATAAACCTATAGAAGCACTACTGCTTTGTAATATAACAGTTAAACCAAATCCAACTAATATACCTAATACTGGATTTTCTAAGCTTACTATTACATCTTTAAATACTTGACTTTCACTTAAAGGTTTTAAGGCATCCTTCATCATATCCATTCCCATAAATAGAATACCAAATCCTATTAAGGCTTCTGCAATTTCTCTATTTTTCCTCTTTGAACTAAATATCCATATTCCAACACCAATTGCTATAACCACAGGAGCAACATCAGTTAATTTAAAAGCTATAAGCTGGGCTGTTACAGTAGTACCTATATTAGCACCCATAATAACACCTATAGCCTGGGTAAGTTTCATTATTCCAGCATTAACAAAACCTACAACCATTACAGTAGTTGCACTACTACTTTGTATTAACATTGTTACACCAGCACCAACAAAAACTCCCATAACTCTGTTGTTAGTTAATACTTCAATTAATTTTTTTAGTCTTTCTCCAGCAACTTTCTGTAGGCCTGTCCCCATTAGGTTTACACCATATAGGAAAAGACCTAAACCTCCTAATACACCAAAAGCTATATTCATCTTAAGATCCTCCTATTTCTTTATTGTCTTATAAACACAATTACTATCATACAATAAATTATATTTACTTTTGTTAAATCTATGTTAAATTTGTTGATTTATTTTTAATTTTGTTAAGATTTAGTTAACTAAATCAATCCTGGATACTCAATTTGCCTAAGTGCTTCATACATAATTATCGATACTGAATTAGAAAGATTTAAAGACCTTGCTTTCTCATTATTTAGCATTGGGATTCTAATGCATTTATCTTTATTTTTATTAAGTATTTCTAAAGGTATACCTCTAGTTTCTTTTCCAAAGACTAAATAACAATCATCGAAAAATTCCATATCACTATGTCTATTACCTCCCTTAGTTGTAGCATAAAAAAACTTATCCTTTCCTACCTTTTTAACTAATTCTTCAAAATCATCATAAAAATGAACATCTAATAGATGCCAATAGTCAAGTCCAGCTCTTTTTAGATGTTTATCATCAACAGAAAAACCTAAAGGCTTAACTAAGTGTAAAGATGAACCTGTAGCTGCACAACTCCTTGCTATATTCCCTGTGTTTTGAGGTATTTCAGGTTCTATTAATACAATATTAACCCCCATATAATCACTCCATTCTAAAATTTGTCTAGTGTAAGATTTATTACTAAATCTTTTTTATCTTTAATAGGTATAGATAAAATTTCTTTTTCACTTATATATTTAATATCCTTCCCTATTAATATGTTAGTAAAAATAACTTTTAAACTTATGCCTTGATTAATAAGTTTTGCTACTGCATTTGCTACAATTAAATTAACTATTTCAACAAGAATTTCTTCTGTTGATTTATCAACAGTTACAATAGGATAGCCCTTATTATTTGAAGCAATTTTAAGGGCTAAATCTTTTGACATTTCAAGTATAAATTGACCTTCATAAGTTCCCGTTAATCCCACCTGTAACATTATACCATCTTCAATTGTAATTGTCTTTATATTTTTTCTTCCCTTTAAATCTATTTTAATATTACCTAATCTAAGTAATATATCCGACGCTTCTTCAATGAAAGGATTAATTATTTCTTTTATTTTAACCACTCCTACTATGTGAAATTATACCATACATTTATACTTAGGTTAAACTATCTATTCCCATGAAAGGGCTTTAACTTACCCTTATCTAGTACAACTTCAGTATTATATGCACTAGTGCTAAACATCTTTTCACAAACCTCTAATTCAAGTCCCCTAATATCCACATTTTCAAGTGCGGCTTCTCCTATCCTTTTTCGATGTAGTAAATATAGATAACTAACAGCTTGAGGTAAAAATCCTAATAATCTTGCACCGATTGTATCCACAGAAACTGGGTCTGTTCCTGCTATTATAATTCCTTGTGTGTCTATAGCCTTTCCCTCTGAAGGTCCTGTAGCTAACATAGTCTTATCAGCACTTAGAATCGTTAAATCTATAGGCATTTTTTCAATCATAGCTACAATGAAATTATGAAGATCTTCATGGATACCTAATCCTTTTTTAGGAAACCCATGTATTTCAGCCGGTGGCCATCCTAATGCAATATTTTTAATACCACCACTCATGGTTGCTTCTTCATGCATTTTTAATTGGGAAAATGAAATTAAAACATCCATTTGTTCATATAAAGTATTTATCTTTGTAGAAGGTGGCATCCAGTGATTTAATTTAATATTAGTATACGGGCCATAGTTTAAATCTATAAACTCTACATTATTATCTTTTATTACTTTATCATATCCCACATATTTCATTACCTTATCAGTAGAATCTCCTCCTGATCCTGTGGCTATAACTATTCTTTTAGGACTATATTTTTTTACTATTTTTATAAGTTTATCTAATGTATTTGGTCCTACCACAGTAGCCGATGAAGGTGACTTTGCTTTAACCCAATTTGGTGTTATAACTACGTTATCGTTCTTTTTTATAATATCCTCCATGGGTAAATTATCTAAACACTGTTTTAGGGATTTCTCTTCTGATATATTTTCTGATATAGAAACTAAAGGTTTTTTAATACGTCTATCTTTTCTCATAAAATCATCCTTTCAAAAAAATAATAAACTTAAGGTTTACCTTAAGTTTTATTATTTACTCTTATATTTTAATTATCCATTTTAAAAAAATCTTTTTTTTTACTATTATCCTATAAGTCAATTATTATAATTGTTTTCTTACTATTCAGGTATGTTAGGTAATGTTGTATATTCGCCCCTGTGATTTCTAAGTTTATATTCCTTTTCATTTTTATCAACTATATAATAATCTGGCATTAATGGAATCTTACCAACATTAGTTGCAATAACATACATTGGCTGTGCTAATCCAGTTGTATGTCCCCTTAATGCATCTCTAATTAGTTCTGCTCCTTTTTCTATAGAAGTTCTAAAATGATCTATACCCGGTGCAGGTTCACAATAAAATACATAGTAAGGTCTTATTCGAATAGTTAAAAGCTTTTGATGTAGTCTTCTAAATGTTTCAACATCATCATTGATACCTTTAAGTAAAACTGCTTGATTTCCTACATTGACTCCGCAAGTCATAAGTTCATAAACTGCTTTAGATGTTTTTTGTGTAATCTCTTTAGGATGATTACATTGAGTATTTAACCAAATAGGCACTCGGTGATAACCACCTAATACTTTTTTTAGTCCTTTAGTGATTCTATGGGGTAATACTATAGGTGATCTACTTCCTATTCTAATCATTTGTATATGGGGAATTTCTCGTAATTTAGAAATAATATATTCTATTTTTTCATCAGAAAGTAAAAGTGGATCTCCCCCTGTGACAAGAACATCTCTGATTTCTTTATGTTCTTTTATCCATTTTAATCCTTCTTCAACATCAAATCTTAAATCATAACTTTTATCAACAACAACTTCTTTTCGAAAACAATGTCTACAATATATACCACACTGATCAAGTACTGTAAATGCTACCCTATCTTTATATTGTCTAGCTATAGTGTCAGGTCTATCTTCTTCATTATCACGATTTTCCTTCCATATCAAGTAATCATTTATACCATAAACATTTTCTTTTTCTTTAAGTGATGGGACAACCTGTCTACGAATAGGACAATTTGGGTCATTAGCATCCATTAAAGAAGCAAAATAAGGTGTTGTACCCCATTTAGTATCTAAAGATCTGATAGCTTCTTCTTCTTTAGAAGTTACATTAATAACCTTCTTTAACTTATCAAGAGTATCGATGTAATTATTTAATTGTTCTTTCCATTCTTCCATCTAACCTCTCCTTATAAATGTGTTTTATATAATTTACTATAGATAATTAAGTGCAGATATAATATTAAGTAAAATGAAAAACTTAAGGCTCACCTTAAGTTTTATTATTTACTCTTAAATTTTAATTATCCATTAAAAAACTAAATCTTTTAACACTTTAGAGACACCATCATTATCATTTGTATCAGTTACTATTTGTGCCTTCTTTTTAACATCTTCTTCACCATTTCCCATAGCTACACCCGTACCTGCAAAATTAATCATTGATAAGTCATTATAATTATCACCTATTGCTATTACTTCTTTTCTATCAATATTAAAAGAATTACATAACTCTTTTAAAGCTCTACCCTTAGACACTCCCTTTTTCATTATATCTAAACTTCCTTTCCATGAGCTTACTACTTCTAAGTCTTTATTTTCTTTTAATATTTGTTCTACTTTTTCTAATTTTTCTTTATCATTTTCCATAGTTACAAATTTAAATAACTTTGGTTTATTTTTATTTACAAATTCTAAGGGTTTATCTAATACTTCAATATTTATTCTATCACCGGGTTTTTGTTTTTTATTCCAGTTATGATATTTTAATGAATTGTGATTAAGTTCTCTAGTATAGAAATCCTCTTTCCCATAGAAATGGTAATACATATCATTTTCTTCTAAAACATTAATAACATTTTTACAACTTTCTATATCCATTGGATTTTCTAATAAAACATTTCTCCTATGATATTCAGATACTAACCCGCCATTACAAGCTATTATCGGTGTTATAACTCCTAATAGCTTTGCATAGTACCTTGCTGATGTAAATATTCTACCTGTTGAAATTACAACCTGAATACCCTTTTCTGTTGCTATTTTCAAAGCCTTTTTATTTTTTTCAGAAACCTTTTCTTTGCTATTTAGTAATGTCCCATCCATATCTATTGCTATTAACTTATACTTCAAAGGTTACACTCCTTTATCCTTAGTTTATTTTTAGTCGATTTCCAAATGCTAAAAGCATTGAAAATACTATCTTTCACTTAATAATTTTATTTATTTCACTCCTCTAATGGGTATAAATGTAATATACACAACTATAAAACAAAAAACCAATAGAGGAG
>VEND01000034.1 GCA_009711765.1 Bacillota bacterium
TGGGTATAGCTGTTAATTATATAAGAAATGTATTAGAAGATGCAATGAAAGAATTAGTAGAACTTGATATACCAGCTGAAGCTAAGGAAGCATTTAATGCATGGTTAGAAGGAAAAGACGATGGAGAAGCTTCTAAGAAAGCAACAGCTAAAGTATTAGGTGTATTAGGTAACATTAATACTGAAGATGAAAAAGTTAAAGAATTAATTAATAAAATAGATGAAAATAAAGATTATCTAATCAAGAAGTCTGTATGGATCGTAGGTGGAGACGGATGGGCTTACGATATCGGATACGGCGGATTAGATCACGTATTAGCTTCAGGAGAAGATGTAAATGTATTAGTATTTGATACAGAGGTTTACTCAAATACTGGTGGACAATCATCTAAAGCTACACCAACTGCTGCAGTTGCTAAGTTTGCTGCTTCTGGTAAGAAAGTTAAGAAGAAAGACTTAGGTATGATAGCGGCAACTTATGGATATGTATATGTTGCACAGGTAGCAATGGGTGCTAATAAGAATCAGTTTATGAAGGCATTAGTTGAAGCTGAGAAATATGATGGACCTTCATTAATTATAGCTTACGCTCCATGTATTAACCATGGAATTAAAGCTGGAATGGGTAAAACTCAAGAGCAAGAAAAGAAAGCTGTTGAAGCAGGATACTGGCACTTATATAGATACAATCCAGTATTAAAAGATGAAGGTAAAAATCCATTCACATTAGATAGTAAAGAGCCTAAGGCTAGCTTTAAAGAGTTCTTAGAGAGTGAAGTTAGATATACATCACTTAAAAAGAATTTCCCAGAAATAGCTGATGATTTATTTGAAAAGGCTGAAGAAGAAGCTAATGAAAGATATGAAACTTATAAAAGAATGGCAGAAATGGAATATTAAATAAAACCATTTAATAGGTAGCAACTTATGTTGCTACCTATTTTTATTGCCTTTTATTAGCCATAGAAACCTCTTTTTTTTAAATATTAATAAATAGGTATTTAATATCTTTTTAAATTTGTATTATTATAGCTGATTTGTCCATGATAGAAACACAATTGTGTTGGAAATGTTAACAAATTTCAAAAAAACCATTGAAACCTGTCGGGAAATAGCATATAATAGTTACCATATGTTAATAATATTATTACTTTTTATTAATAAATTTCATAAAGGAGTGTTAATATGGCAAAGAAAATAGGTTTGTTACCTAAACTGATCTTAGGTATTATTCTAGGTATTGTTATTGGATTTATTTCTAAAGCTACTGAAACATTTGTAATTGTAAAATTAATGAGTACTTTTAGCGGGATTTTTGGTAATTTCTTAGGATTTATTATTCCATTAGTAATAATCGGGTTTGTTGCACCGGGTATTGCTGATTTAGGGAAAAATGCAGGTAAACTTTTAGGAATAACTGCTGTTATTGCTTATGTATCTGCTATTTCTGCAGGAATTATAGCTTTCTTTTTAGGTTCAACAATTCTACCAAATGTAATATCAAGCGGAGAGTTAGCTGCAAAGAGTGCCGTTGATGTATCCCCATATTTTGAAATTAATATGCCACCGATGATGGGCGTTATGACAGCTTTAATCACAGCCTTTACCTTAGGACTTGGAATGGCTAGTATAAAGGGTAAGAGTTTACTTGATACTTTAAGCGATTTTCAAAATATTATACAAAATGTTGTAAAATATGTACTTATACCTTTAATTCCAATTCACATTTCTGGTATATTTGCAAAGATAACTGCTACAGGAGAAATATTCAAAACAATAAAGACATTCTCCTCAGTATTTGCTATGATATTATTACTACAATTAGCTTATATTATAGTACAATATACAATAGCATTTATTTTTACAGGAAAGAAACCGTTTAAAAGCATTAAGAATATGCTTCCAGCATATTTTACAGCTTTAGGAACACAATCTTCTGCAGCTACTATACCTGTTACTATACAAAGCGCAAGGAAGAATGAAGTTTCAGAAGATATTATAGATTTTGTAATTCCCCTAGGAGCTACTATTCACTTAGCAGGAGATACTATTACTTTAGTTCTTGCATCCATGGGAGTTATGCTTATGGCTGGAATTACTCCTACATTTGCAATGATGTTTCCCTTTATTATGATGTTAGGAGTAATCATGGTAGCAGCCCCAGGAATACCTGGAGGTGGAGTTATGGCTGCTGCAGGACTACTTGAAAATATGTTGATGTTTACTTCAGGACAAGTGGGTCTTATGATAGCACTACACTTTGCTCAGGACAGTTTCGGAACAGCAACAAATGTTACTGGAGATGGTGCTATAGCAATCATGGTTGATGAAATAGCTGAAAAAAATAAAAAATAAAGTATATAATAAAAAGCTTAGATTTAGGTATTCTAAATCTAAGCTTTTTTAATTTGCTCTTTGTTTTTTACATAAAAGCCTTTAATATAGAATAACTATATTTAAGGGGGGATTGAGTTGAAAAAAAGTTTAAGAATTATAGCCACGGCTATATTAATAATATACATATTTGGATGGCCTTTATATATTTATTATAATGAAATAGATAGTAAAGAGAAGGAAGATAAACAGTGGACAGGAATAATAACTCTTTGGGATTTTCCTAGATTAAATGTTAATACAGGTACTAGATATGGATGGATTAATGATAAGATTAAAAGATTTGAAAAAAGTCATCCTGGGGTATATATAGAATTAACACCTATAGGCTGGGAAAAAGGACCAATTAAATTAGAAGTTGCAGCTAAAACAGGAAACCTACCTGATATAGCTCCAGTGGGTTGTGACTTTAAATATATGAATGAAGATATATTAGAACCACTCAATGGATATTTTACAAAGAATGAATTAGCTGAGTTTAAATATCAAAGTTTAAAAGCAGTAACTTATAATGATAAAATGTGGGGAGTACCCTTTATGATGACGACTTATGGGATGTATTTAAATATGGAAATGTTTAGAGAAAGGAGTATAGAACCCCCTGTTGATGGAAATTGGACATATGATGAATTTATTAAAAAGATGAAAAAATTAACATGGGATTCTGATAATGATGGAGAAATAGATAAATATGGTTTTGTGTCTTTTATAAAGCCTAATTATTATAATATATGGGGTATTATATTAAGTGATGGTGCTGAAATAATAAATGATAATAAAGAATATGTATTTTCAGGAGATAAAGCTTTAAAGGGTATAAAAAAGGTAGTAAAGTTAAAAAATGAATATAAGGTAACTCCTAAGGAGTTTGGATTGTTAGATGAAAATAAAGCTTGGGAGATGTTTTATAATGGAAAAATAGCTGCATATCCTACTGGTTCGTGGGCGAAAAGAGTTTTGGAAAATAGGTATGATAAGGGAGAAGGTTTTGAATTTAGTATAGCTAATTATCCAATAGGAGATAGAAAAATACCTATTACACTAAATAATAGTGTAAGTGCATATGGAGTATTTAAACAAGAGGATAAAGATAAGTTAGATATGTGTATGGAATTTATAAAATTTATTATACAGGATAAATACCAATATAAGTTAGAAGATCTAGGAGTCTTCCCTGCTAAAAGAGATATAGAAAATTTATATAAAAATGATAAAAATATGAGAAAACTTAAAGATTCATTAACATATACAAAAACATTACCTAAACACAAAAAGTGGAAAGAAATAGATAGGATATTACAAAATCAAATAAGGCTAGCAATTATAGGTAAGAAATCTAGTAAAGAAGCTTTAATTGAAGCTAATAATCAAATTGCAAATTTACTTAAGTAGGTAATATACTTGTTTATGTATAAAAAAAAAGATATACTTTTAATATGTAATGTTAATATTAAGATTTAGGAGTTGATTTTCTTGAACAAAGAAGAAATATTTAATCTTTTTAATAGTGAGCTTACAGGTGAAGTTTTGATAGATGAACCTATGAAAGAGCATACATATTTTAAAATTGGTGGACCAGCAGATATAATGGTACTACCAAATACTGTTAAAGATATAGCTATTGCTATAAAGTTATGTAAAGATAAACTTATTAATTATTATATAATAGGAAATGGTACAAATTTATTAGTAAGGGATAAAGGAATAAGAGGTGTAGTAATAAAAATTGGAGATAATTTTAATGATGTTTTTGTATCAGATGAAAAAATTATAGCAAAGGCTGGTAGTAAATTATCTAAAATAGCAAAAGTAGCACTTAAAAACTCTTTAACAGGATTAGAGGGTGTAAGTGGTGTACCTGGTTCTTTAGGAGGAGCAGTAGCTATGAATGCAGGGGCATATGGAACGGAAATGAAAGATGTTATAGATAAGGTTAAATGCATTGACTTAAATGGGAATATATTAGAATTTAACAATGAACAGATGCATTTTGGTTATAGACATAGTAGAGTTCATGAGGAAAATTTATTAGTAGTAGAAGCAGAGATTGAATTAAAAAAAGGTGATTATAATAATATAAAATCCTATATGGATGAACTAACAAAGAAAAGAAATGCTAAACAACCAATAAACTTAGCAAGTGCTGGTAGTACATTTAAAAGACCTAAGGGTGATTATGCTGGAAGATTAATTGAAGTATCAGGATTAAAGGGTGCTAGATATAGAGATGCTCAAGTTTCAGATAAACATTGTGGTTTTGTAGTTAATTTAGGAAATGCTAATTGTGAAGATGTAGTTAACTTAATTAGATTTGTACAAAAGACAGTAAGGGATAAGCATAATGTATTATTAGAACCTGAGGTAAAAATAATAGGCGAAAAGTAAATATATTGTATAGATTAAAGTTGTTAGTTTAAAAATAATATTATAACAACTTAAAAGGAGAGTAACTAATGAGAATATTTGCAGATTATCATACCCATACAGTATATAGTCATGGTAAGGGAACTATAAGGGAAAATGTTGAAAGTGCAAGAAAAAAAGGACTTAAAGAAATTGCAATATGTGATCATGGACCTAATCATATAGGGTTTGGAGTTAAGAATAAGAATTTTTTAAAAATGAGAAATGAAATAGATAAGTTAAATAAAGAATATAAAGATATTAAAATATTAATGGGTGTAGAAGCTAACATTATAGGATATGATGGAAGAATAGATGTAAATGAAAAAATAATAAAAATGATAGATATTTTACTTGTAGGCTTTCATTTTGGAGCAATGCCTTACTCATTTGGAGATATATATAAAATGTTTGTTTTAAATAACTTAGCTAAAATATCAACTAACTTTAAGAAAAAGGCAAGATATTTAAATACTAAGGCTGTAATTAATGCTATTAATAAATATGATATAGACCTTATAACCCATCCAGGTGCTAAGGTGGATATAGATACATTAGAATTAGCTAAAGCAGCATCTAAAGGAAATACTGCTTTAGAGATAAATGCAAGTCATGGCCAGTTAACTTTAGAGTATTTAAAGGTAGCTATGAAAGAAGATGTGAAATTTATGATAAACAGTGATGCCCATACACCTAAGGATGTGGGAAATGTAAAAAAAGGCATTGAAAGAGCTATTAGAGCTAACCTAAGTGTAGATAGAATAATTAATGTTAAAGAAAGCTAGGTTAATATGAACTTAAATATAAAAGGAGGCCTTTATGGAATTTGTAATAGTAACAGGTTTATCTGGGGCTGGAAAAAGTCAAGCTATAAAAGTTATGGAAGATATAGGATTTTATTGTATGGACAACCTTCCGCCATCATTATTACCTAAATTTGTTGATTTATGTTACCAATCAAAGGATAAAATAAGGAAGGTTGCATTAGTTGTTGATATACGAGGTGGAAAGTTTTTTAACGATTTATTTAAAAGTTTAGAAGTTTTAAAAGACCATGGATATAGTTATAGAATATTATTTTTAGATGCTTCAAATGAGGTGTTAATAAAAAGATATAAGGAATTAAGAAGACCCCATCCATTAAATCCTAATGGAAGAATAATAGATGGAATAAAAGAGGAAAGAAAAGAATTAAAGGAAGTAAGACAAAAGTCGGATAATATTATTGATACAAGTAACTTTAAATTAGGCAAACTAAAAGAAGAAATCAAAAAGATATTTTTAGAGGGTAAAGATTCTAATAATTTAACTATCTCTATACTATCCTTTGGTTTTAAGCATGGAATACCTTTAGATGCAGATTTAGTTTTTGATGTTAGATTTTTACCTAATCCTCACTATATTGATGAACTTAGGGATTTTACAGGAAATGACAAAAAGGTTAGAGACTATGTAATGAATTATGACCAAAGTAAAGAATTCGTAAAAAGGCTAAATAATATGATTGACTTTTTAATTCCATACTATACAAAAGAGGGAAAAGCTCAGCTAGTTATAGCTATGGGGTGTACAGGGGGAAAACATAGATCAGTAACCATTGCAAATATATTGTATGAGTATCTTAAAGATAAAGGACATAGAGTAGTAATAGACCATAGAGATAGCAAATAATCTTAAGGGGCGTTTGATGTGGTTAAAAGGTATAATAAAAATTTAGGAGTTAAAAGATGGATAGTACTAGGAATTATAGGTTTGTTAATATTTGCCTTAGGAATTTCACCTTTAATTACTAAATTTAGGGGATTAGTAACAAATGATAAAATATATTTTTTAATAACAGCCATTGGTGGAATACTTATATTTATAGCTTTAAAAAAGGGAATAGTATCACTTCTAACTATAGTTAATAAATATAAGTATAAAGTGGATTTAAGTAGAGGTTCTGTAAATAATATGATTCAGAAAAAAAGAATGCTTGAAAAGGGGCCTAAAATTGTAGTTTTAGGAGGTGGAACTGGTCTTTCGATTTTACTGAAAGGATTAAAGGAATACACCTCTAATATTACTGCTATAGTTACAGTGGCAGATGATGGAGGAGGCTCTGGTGTATTGAGAGAAGATTTAGGAATGTTACCACCGGGGGATATAAGAAGTTGTATTATATCCTTAGCTGATACAGAACCTAATATGGAAAAGCTATTACAATATAGATTTGAAGAGGGTAAACTTAAAGGACAAAGCTTTGGAAATTTATTTATTGCAGCTATGAATGGTATATATGGAAACTTTGAAAAAGCTATAAAGGAAATGGGGAATGTATTAGCAGTTAAAGGAAAAGTATTACCAATGACATTAGAGAATGTAACTTTATTTGCTAAATTAGAAAATGGTCAAGTGATTAAGGGTGAGTCAAATATACCTGAAGTTAATAAAGAAATTAAAAGTCGTATTGAAAAAATTTTTATAAAACCTGATAAAAGTTATCCTCTTAAAGAGGCTATAGATTCTATAAAAGATGCCGATGCCATTATGCTAGGCCCAGGAAGTTTATATACTAGTGTAATACCTAATATATTAATAAAGGATATAGTAAAATATATAAATGAATCCGATGCATTAAAAATATATGTGCCAAATGTTATGACACAGCCGGGAGAGACTGATAATTATAATGTTTTAGAACATGTAGAAGCAGTCCTAGATCATAGTAAAAAGGATATTATAGATTATGTAATAGCAAATAATGAGTTAATACCTAAAGAAGTTTTAGATAAATATAATGAAGATGGAGCAGATCCTGTATATTTATCAAAGGATGAAGAGGAAAAACTAAAAAAAATGAATATAAAAGTAGTAAAAGATAGATTAATAGATATTAAAAGTAATTATATTAGACACGATGCAATTAAATTAAGTAGTATCATAGTAGATTTAGTATTAAAAAAAGGAATGAACAAAGAAAAAATAAACATATTTGAATATATATTTAAAAAGGGTAGTTAAGCTAATTGCTTACTACTCTTTAACATTTAATAATAAATTGTATATAATGGATATAATACTTATATAACTAATATTTTACATTCTTAAATAACTATTATTAATTATGAATTTATGATATATTTATATATCTAATATTAATCAATGATATTGTTAGCACTAAATTAATAAAAATATGACTTATATAAAGTAAAAGTAGTTATATAAGTGAAATTAAGGGTAAATAGTAATTATGAATTTTGACATAACACATACGAAGTGATACAATATTTTGAGCTGATAAAAATAAGAACCACAAAATATAGTGCTTAGAAAGGGGAATGTAAATGAAATTAAGTGAAAATGCCTTAAAGGTATTAAAAAGAAGGTATTTAACAAAGGATACTGAGGGTAATGTTATTGAGACTCCGGATGAAATGGTAAAAAGAGTAGCAAAACATGTTGCTAAAGCAGATAAACTATATAATGATAATGCTAAAGTAAAAAAAACAGAGAAAGAATTTGAAGAAATGATAGATAATCTAGAGTTTTTACCTAATTCTCCTACTTTAATGAATGCAGGTAAGGAATTAGGACAACTCTCAGCTTGTTTTGTACTTCCAATTGAAGATTCAATGGAGGGAATATTTAGTGCAATAAAAAATGCAGCTTTGATACATAAAAGTGGTGGAGGAACAGGATTTAGTTTTTCTAGACTTAGATCAAAGGGCGCTACAGTTATGTCAACTGGAGGAGTAGCTTCTGGACCTATAAGCTTTATGAAAGTATTTAATTCAGCTACTGAAGCTGTTAAACAGGGAGGCACAAGAAGAGGAGCTAATATGGGTATCCTTAGAATTGATCACCCTGATATATTAGATTTTATTGAAAGTAAAAAAGATAATAATGAGATAACAAATTTTAATATTAGTATAGGTATTACAGAGAAATTTATGGAAGCTGTAGAAGCTAACGGCACTTTTGATTTAGTAGATCCTAATACTAAAAAGAAAGTAAATAGTTTAAATGCAAAAGAAGTATTTAAACATATTGTAGATATGGCTTGGAAAAATGGAGAACCTGGTATAATATTTTTAGATAGATTAAATAAAAGCAATACTACACCGGGATTAGGAGAGATAGAGAGTACTAACCCTTGCGGAGAGCAACCTTTACTTCCTTATGAATCTTGTAATTTAGGAAGTATAAACCTTGTTAAAATGGTAAAGAAAACAGAGGATGGATATAAGTTAGATTATACTAAGCTTGCTAAAACTGTAGACAAAGCGGTTCACTTTTTAGATAATGTTATAGATGTAAATAAATATCCTTTAAAAGAAATAGAAGAAATGACAAAAAGCACAAGAAAAATAGGATTAGGTATTATGGGATTTGCAGATTTATTAATTTATTTAGGTCTTCAATATAATTCAGAGGAAGCTGTGGAATTTGCAGATAAGTTAATGAAATTCATTGATGATAGAGCTATGGAAAAATCTATGGAAATGGCTAAAGAAAGAGGAGTATTCCCAGCATATGATAAAAGTATATATAAAAAACAAAATATAAAAATAAGAAATGCCACTAGAACTACTATCGCACCTACAGGAACAATTAGTATAATTTCTGGGGTTAGTAGTGGAATTGAACCGTTATTTGCCATATCCTATATAAGAAATGTAATGGATGATGATAAGTTAGTAGAAGTCCATAAGTTATTTGAAAAGACAGCTAAAGAAAGAGGATTTTATTCTAAAGAGTTAATGGAGAGGATAGCTAAGGAAAGCTCTTTAAAACATATTAGTGAAATTCCAAAGGATGTTAAAAATGTATATGTAACTGCCCATGATATTTCACCTATATGGCATATAAAGATGCAAGCATCCTTCCAAAAGCATGTGAATAATGCTGTAAGTAAAACTGTAAACTTTAGAAATGAAGCAACTAAAAATGAGGTTGAAGAAGTATATACATTAGCTTATAAATTAGGATGTAAAGGTGTAACTATATATAGAGATGGTAGTAGAGACAACCAAGTATTAAGTAGCTTAAAAACAGAAAAGCCTAAAGAGAATAAAGAGAATAAAGAGAAATCTAAAGTAAAACCAAGAATGAGACCTGAAATAACAAAAGGAATTACAGAAAAGGTTAGAATAGGTTGTGGAAATTTATATATAACTGTAAATTATGATGAAAATGGAATTTGTGAAGTGTTTACTAATTTAGGTAGAGCAGGAGGCTGTCCAAGCCAAAGTGAAGCTACTAGTAGACTAATATCAATAGCTTTAAGATCAGGTATGGATGTTAAAGCTGTAATAGAACAACTTAAAGGTATTAGATGCCATTCAACACTACGTCAAAGGGGCAATAATAAAGATATAAAAGTATTGTCTTGTCCGGATGCTATAGGTAAAGCATTAGAAAAAGTTATGAACACATATGTTGATGTTGAAGAGGAAGCAGTAAATGATATAATAATGGAAATAGAAGAAGAATCACCATCAAATGATTTTATAGATAACGACGAAATATCAGCAAGTTTAGATGAAGAAAGTATATGTCCTGAGTGTGGAAATAAGGTTGAACATGAAGGTGGATGTATGATATGTAGAAGTTGTGGATATTCTAAATGTGGATAATATTTAATTAAAAATATAGAGACATTTTAAAAAGAGTGAAATGGGAGTTATTCTATTTTACTCTTTTTTTATACTATTTTATTTCGATTATTGCTCGTTTAAAGGAAATTAAGGTTTTATGAAGAAGTATAAAAATAATAGATCTATTTATAAGGAAATTAGGAGGATAACATGGGTATGGCAATTTTAAAAACGAAACTTCATAAACCTAAAACTAGATATAATTTAATTAAAAGACCTAAAATAATAAGGTATTTACAAGAAGGAATTAAAAATAATAAAAAGGTTACTCTTGTTTGTGCACCTGCAGGGTATGGTAAATCTTCTATTGTATTAGAATGGCTTGATGAAAGTAATATAAGTAATACTTGGTTTTCACTTGATGAGAGAGACAATGATATTATTAGGTTTATAACATATTTTTATCATGCTTTTAAAAAAATAGAGCCAGATATTGGGGATGGGATAAAAACCTTATTAAATACACCTAAGGTTTATAATAATGATGTTTTAATAACTACTTTAATTAATGAATTATATAAAATAAAGGTTCCTTTTATTTTTATATTAGATGATTTCCATGTTATTTATAATAAAGATATTCATAATTTAATAGAAAAAATTATAAAAGCCAATTTAGAAAAAGGACATATAGTAATTACTACAAGGGAAGATCCTAAGTTTTCCTTTAGTAGGTTAAGAGTTAATAATGAAATAAATGAAATTAGAATGAGAGAACTTAAATTTTCCCATTTAGAAACTAAAAAATTTTATGAAAATACAATAAAAATTAAATTAGAAGAAAAACATTTAAATGCTTTACTAAAAAAGACAGAAGGATGGGTTGCAGGGTTACAACTAGCAGGTTTATTACTTAAAAGGTATGATAATAAAAATATAGAAAAGTTTATTAATGATTTTAGTGGAAGCGAAAGGTATATAATTGATTACTTACTTGAAGAAGTATTAAGTCAGCAGGATGAATATATACAAAGATTTTTATATGAAACTTCTATATTAGAAGGATTTAATGATTCACTTTGTAATGCTTTAACTAATAGGTCTGATAGTAAGGATATAATTTCTAAATTAGAAAGAGAAAATCTATTTTTAATAAGTTTAGATGAAAGGTGTAATTGGTTTAGATATCACCATTTATTTTCAGATATTTTAAGAGCTGAATTAGATAAAGATAAATTACTTAGATTACATAAAAAAGCTTCCTTATGGTATGAAAAAAATGGATATTTAGAGTTTGCTATAAAGCATTCTATTAAAGCAGAAGACTTTAAAAGGGCAGAAATATTAATACTTAAGATTTCAAAAAAATTAATAGAGGGAAGCGAAAATAAAGCTTTGATAGATTGGATAAATAAATTACCAATTGAAAATATAAAAAACAATTTAGAGATAATAATATATAAAGCACTATGTCATTTTATGCTTGGAGAAATTAATAAAGTATTTTCATATATAACATTAGTAAATGATAATTATAACTTAGATGAAAATAAACCTAATATAGTAGGTAGATTTATTATATTAAAAAGTTTGATAGCCATAATTAAAAGGGATAAAAAAGCTATTGAATTGTCTAAAAGTGCAATAAAAATGATAGATAAAAGAGATTCGTTTTTTCATCTAATAGCTTTATTTTCCCTTACACAAGCAGAATTTTTACAAAATGATATAAGAATTCCTAGTAATACATTAAGAAAATTATTATTTAAATCTCAAAGTTTAAATCAACATTACATATCGATTTTAGCTTTAGTAAATTTAGGTCTAATATTAATTGAACAAGGAAAAAGAAAAGAATCAGAAATCCTTTGTAAAAATGCTATTAAAGATTATAAAAATAGGCTTGGATATGAGTTTTTCATTGTTGATGTTTTATATATCCCCTTAGGGATAGCTTGTTATTATAAGAATGATTTGAATAATTCTAAAAAGCATTTGACTAAAGGATATAAGATTGCTAGAAAATTAGATACTGTCCATTTTATAGGAAAGGTAGAGTATTATTTATCTAAATTATACTATGCATTAAATGAGAAAAATAAAGCCTTTAAACTAATAGAAGATACTTATAATTTAGCTTTAAAGATTAATAGAAAAGATGTAGCTAATAATATGAAAACTCTTCTTACAGAACTTAAATTAAAAGATGGAAAAATTAATGAGATACTCCCTTTTATTGAGGGGTTAAGACATCTATGGAAAGATGAAAAACTTACTTCAATAAAAAAAGAACATTTTGCTATAGTGAGATTTTTACTATATAAGAAAGAACATTATAATGCACTTAATATATTATCTCAGTTAGAAACATACATGCTTAAAAATGGTCAAACTTTAAAATTAATAGAAATACTTATATTAAAAGCTTTATCATATAAGGATATGAATAACATGAATGAAGCTGAAAATTATCTTAAGAAAGCTTTTAAACTTTCTATAAAAGAAAAATACTTTAGAGTATTTATAGATGAAGGTTTAGAAGTAAAAGAAAATGAAGAAATTAATATACAGTTTAAAAAAGAAACGAAAAGAATAAAAGGTATTACTAATAAAGGATTAGATAAAAACCTTTATGAATCTTTAAGTGATAGGGAACTTGATATTATTACCCTTATTAACGAGGGATATAGTAATAAAGGTATAGCTAAAAAACTTTATATTACAGAAGGGACTGTAAAGTGGCATACAAATAATATCTATAGTAAGTTAAGAGTAAATAGAAGAATGCAAGCAGTAAAGAAAGCTAAGGAATTAAATATTCTTTAAAGACCCTAAAAGGGTCTTTTTTATATACCTAACTTTAGTTAGGTCTCAACCTAACCTTTTATTGTGTATAATAAAAATAAATAAAGGAGGTTTTGCTAATGGATGATAAAAACAACTACAAAATAATAGTTTCAGGACATATTGACATTAATAAAAATTGGTTTGACAGTTTAGATATTAAACTGTTACCAAAGGGAGAAACTCAAATTTATGGACATATAAAAGATCAATCAGAACTTCAGGGAATATTAAGTAAAATTAGAGACCTAGGATTAGAAATTTTATTAGTTAAGAAAATAAATTATAAAAAAAGTGAGGAGAATTGATATGGGTGATTCTGTATTAAATCATTTTGGAAATTGGGGTGGTGTTTTAGTATTTTTTATTCTTTATAGTATCATGATTTTTTTTGTTCCCTTTTATAAAAAGAGTCAAAGGAAACCCACAAGTGTTTATATTGCATTTGTTTTAGCCTATGTATTAGAAATGTTTGGGATACCCTTTAGTATGTATATTATAGCTTGGTTTTTTGGTTTCACCTTACCAGATGGTATATTATGGGGACATACTTTAAACCAATATATTGGACATTTTGGAATGTACATTGGGATATTAATAACTATAATTGGAATCTCTTTAGTAGTTATAGGATGGAAAAATATCTATGATAATTATTGGAGTAAGGAAAAAGGAAAAGGAAAGTTAGTAACTAGTGGTATATATGCATATATAAGACATCCTCAATATACTGGTTTTTTTCTAGTAACTCTAGGTATGATTTTAGAATGGGCAACTTTAACTTTATTATTAATGTGGCCTACATTAATAATTCTTTATTACCGACTTGCAAAAAAAGAGGAAGAAGATATGTTAAAAGAATTTGGAGAAGATTATAAAGAATATAAAAAAAGGACTTCTATGTTTTTACCAATATAAGATAACCTATTTATGATGAATATATTAATATCTGTATTATACTGAAAAACAAGAAGAGTATTATTCTTTATTCTATTAAATATTTTTTTAAATTATTTGAAATTATATATATTGTTAAATGTTAACCCTTAGTGCATAAGTTTCCTACTTATATAGGTTGGAGACTTATGCTATTTTTATTTAGATTAAATGTTTGAGAATATAATCACAACTATGGTCATATTCATATTTTTTTAGACACATCCTAATTCACAAAGATCAAAGTTTTTAAATGGTTATAAAAATTCATCTTCAAGATTTATAATACATCCCTAAAAATAAAAGAAAAAATCAGCATATTTAGTAGGGGCAAAAATCCTGCTTTTTCTTTAAGTGTTTTCTACGTTTTTTTAGTTTTTTGTAAGAAAAAGGAGGAATTAGTAAATAAATATAAAATTATTAAGTATATAGTAATTAGGGGGATGGGTATGAAGGCTTTATTAAAATATTGGCAAAGTTTTATCGAAAAAGATAAAATGGATGATAATGTAAATATCTTTGTTGCAAAAAGTTGGAGAAGGTCTGAGAATTTAGACATTGATACAGAGGGTAAGCATAAAGTAATGACATATTCTAATGAAGAGTTAAAGGAGGCATTATTAGATAACAAAACAGTTATTAGTATTATAAGTTCATATATTAATATTTTACTTAGTAATACCACTAATGATACTGATATTTCAATCAATTTTTTTGATAGAAATTGTTATTTAATTAAGCAATGGGGGAATGAAGAATACATAAAGGATTTGAAAAATTATGATATGGAGCCTGGTATGTGCTGGGTTAATGAATTTATGGGCACTAATGGACCAGGAGAAGCTTATTATCTAAACAAACCTGTAATAATTGAAGGATATGAGCATTTTATTAAAAATTATCAGAATATGTCTCAGATGTCAGCGCCAATACATAATGAAGCTGGAGAAATAATTGGAATATTAGATATAACAATGCCAGTCCATCATTTTATAGTATCATTTTATAGGTCGCTTTCTATGGTAGTAAATGGTGTTGAAAGAGAGTTGTGTTTAAGAAATAAATTAGATAATGATACTAAAGATATGGAAATTAAAAATAATACTGAAGGTGTAAATGATAAGTTTAATGATTTGATATTTACATATATAAATAAACAAAAGTTATTAAAAGGGGTACTTATTCAACCCTTTGTAGGAGCTGCATATTTTAGTCATCCTGACAGAAGACTTATTGATGCAAATGCTAAGTACTTAAAAATCGTTGAAAGTATATGTAAAGATAAAAATATATTTGGTAAAAAAGCAGATGAATATTTAACAAATTGGTGTGATTATAAAAAAAATAAAGAGTTTTGGAAAAGAAGGATAAAGTCTTCAAATGGTGGTATTCTTAGCGAATTATGTATACCAGGAAAGAAAAAAAATAGATATTATAATATTTATGTACAGCCCTTTAAAAGAAATGGAATAATAATAGGGTGGATAGAAACAATAGTAGATGTTACAACTCTTTGTAGCGCTAAGAAACAATTAGAAGCACGAGAAAAATTAATCTCTAACACATTTGATGCTTTTGATATCCCTGTTAATATACTATCATACCCTGATTTAAAAATTAAGGTCATAAATAAAAAGGCAAATAAATTAATCAATAACTTATTAGGATATAATTATAAAAAAGAAGATATTGAGGGAAAATATCTAAAGAACATTTTACCTATATGCGATGATGAATTAAAACAAAGTATAAATTCAATTGGTAAAGGTGATTTTAATTACACTACACAAAAAGAGTTGATTTTTTCTAATGGTGAGAAAAGATATCATAAATTAACTTTATCTCCATTAGTTAATTCAGAAAGAAAAGTGGAATCATTAATATCAGCAAGTGTAGATATAACAGATGAAGTAGAATTTGCTAAGGTTAAGGATGAATTTTTCTCTATTATATCCCACGAATTACGTTCTCCTGCAAATGTTATTATAGCAGCCACACAATTATTAATGACAGATAAATACAAAAATGACTTCCCACCTAATATATTAAAACATATTGTAAGGATTAGACAAAATTCTTATAGGTTATTAAGACTTATAAATAATTTTTTAGATATACAAAAAAGTCAGGCAGGATTTTTAGAGATTAACTTAGAGAATATAGATATTGTTAATTATTCAGAAGAGCTTACTCATTCAGTTTTAGAATTAACAGAAAGCAAAGGGATATCTATTATATTTGATACTTTAATAGAAGAAAAAATAATCGCAATTGATGTTGAAAAGTATGAGAGAATTTTACTAAATTTACTTTCTAATGCAACTAAATTTACACCAAAGGGTGGAAATATTTTAGTTAAGATATCAACAGAAAAAGATTTTGTTAAGGTATCTGTAAAAGATGATGGTGTAGGTATAAAGAAAAAAGATATTAAAAAAATATTTGATAAATTTAGTATAGTAGATAGTACATTATCAAGAAGAAGTGAAGGTACTGGTTTAGGGCTATCTTTAGTTAAATTATTAGTAGAAAAAATGGAAGGAAAAATTAAAGTTAATAGTAAAGAAGGTTTAGGAACTGAGTTTATAATATATCTACCAGATAAGAAGTTAGAAGATATTAATAATTTACCAAATAAAACTACAGAAGAAATAGAACATATTACAAGTATTGAATTTTCTGATGTGTATAGCATATAGTAAAAATTACCTTTAATAAAATAAAAAAAGTTGAAAAAAATGAAGGATAATTAATATATATATAGAATATTAAATATAAAGGCAAAAAATTTTAAAGCTTAAAAAAAATTAGTTATACAATAGGAGGAGGTTTTTTAATGTACGATAAAATGGCAGAATCATATAAGATTAAGATGGTTGAAAATATCCGACTTATACCTAAGGAAGAAAGAGAAAAAAGGATTAAAGAAGTAGGCTATAATCAATTTGGATTAAAGGGAGAAGATATCTTTATTGATCTATTAACAGATAGTGGTACTGGTGCAATGAGTGATAATCAGTGGGCAGGATTAATGATTGGTGATGAATCCTATGCAGGAAGTAAAAACTTTTATAATCTTAAAGAGACTGTTAAAGATATTATAGGTTATGATTATTTTGTACCAACACATCAGGGTAGGGGTGCTGAAAACGTTTTATTTCCTTTACTAATTGAAGAAGGGCAATATGTTTTAGGTAATATGCACTTTGATACAACAAAAGCCCACATAGAATTAAAGGGTGGAAGAGCAATAAACTTAGTAGTGGATGATGCTTATGATACACAAAAGGAACATCCTTTTAAAGGAAACTTTGATATAGATAAACTTGTTAACTTTATAGAGGAAAAAGGTGTAGAAAACTGTGCTTTTATTCTTGTTACAGTAACTTGTAATAGTGCTGGAGGTCAGCCTGTTTCTATGGAAAATATAAAGAAAGTTAAAGAAGTAGCTGATAAATACGGAATAAGGGTATTTTTTGACTCAGCAAGATTTGCAGAAAATGCATACTTTATTAAAAGAAGAGAAAAAGGTTATGAAGATAAGTCAATAAAAGAAATTGTAAAAGAAATGTTTAGCTATGGTGAAGGACTTACTATGAGCGCTAAAAAAGATGGTATTGTTAATATGGGCGGAATGGTTGCAATAAAAGATGACGAAGAATTATACAAAGGTGTTAGACAAATGGTTATTCCTATAGAAGGTTTCCCGACTTATGGAGGCTTATCTGGAAGAGATATGGAAGCATTAGCTAGAGGACTTAGAGAAGCAACAGAAGAAGCTTATTTGCAAACTAGAATAGGTCAGGTTGAATATTTAGGTCAAAAATTAGAAGAAGCAGGAATACCTATACAAAAACCTGTGGGAGGTCATGCAGTATTTGTTGATGCTAAAAAAATGTTACCACATATTCCTTATCATCAATTCCCAGCTCAAGCACTTTGTGTTGAATTATATAAAGAAGCAGGCGTTAGAGGAGTTGAGATAGGCTCATTCCTACTAGGAAGAGACCCAGATACTAATGAACAACTTGAATCACCTTTAGAGTTATTAAGATTAACAATCCCTAGAAGGGTTTATACTAATAACCATATGGATGTTGTTGTAGAAGCTTTAAAGAATATAAATGAGAGAAAAGATGAATTAAAGGGTTATGAATTTACTTATGAACCAAAAGTATTAAGACATTTCATAGCCAAATTAAAACCAGTTGAATAGATAAAATCAAGGCGACCTAAATAGGTCGCCTTTGTTTATATAAGATATTTTATGCCAAGCTTTATAGTGTTTTCTATTGCTTCTAAATGTGTCCTTTCATGGGCATGGGAAGCGTCAACTCCAGGACCTATTAATCCATGTTTAAATTCCCAACCAGCTCTTAAAGCAGCACTTGCATCCGAACCATAGTAAGGATATATATCTATTTGATAATTAATTTTATTTTCTTTAGCAATTTTTATAAGTCTATTTCTTAGTTCTAAATCGTATGGACCACTTGAATCCTTAGCACAAATAGTTACACTAAATTCATCAGAAGTTTGTCCTTCTCCGGGAGCAGCCATATCGATAGCTATAAATTCACTGGTTTTTTCAGGTATAGATGCCGATGAACCATGTCCAACTTCTTCATAATTACTTATAAAGAAATTAGTTGTATATTCTGGAATAATATTATTTTCTATTATGTATTTTGCAATACCAAGAATGGAAGCAACTCCAGCCTTATCATCTAAATGCCTAGATTTTACAAAACCACTTTCAGTTACTGTTGTTCTTGGATCAAAGGTAACAAAATCACCAACGTTTATACCTAAATTAATTACATCTTCCTTCGAATTTACTTTTTCGTCAATTCTTACTTCCATAGTACTTTTTTTTCTATCGACTGTAGAAGCTTTTTCTCCATGGACATGGGAAGATGCTTTATTAGTTAAAATAGTTCCAGTATATTTTTTATTATCTAAAGTTTTAATTACACAGTGTTCTCCTTCTATAGAATTCCATACATACCCACCTATTTGGGTTAGTTTTAATCTACCTTTATCATTAATATCTTTAACCATAGCCCCTAATGTGTCAACATGGGCAGATAAAGTTCTTTCTCTTTTATCATTTTTTCCCTTTATAGTAGCAATTAATGCACCTTTATAAGTTTCTTTTGATTGAATATTTAATGCTTTAAATTCATTCTTTACTAACTTTATAACTTCTTTTGTGTCACCTGACGGACTAGGTGTCTTTAAAATTTTTACTAAGATATCATTTACATAATTCATATTAATATTCAAAATAAAACCCCCCTGTTTTTAATAATCTACTATAATTTTATACTATTTGACATTTAAATTACAATAGTAAAAGCAAATATGGTATAATATTATGATATAATATAGATAATATATTTTTTTTACAGTTGAAACACTAAATATATTGTGATAACTTATTTGTATGAATATTTTAACTCTTTAGTATAATAAAATACAGGAGAGTGGGTAGTGTGAAAAGAGAGGTAAGTTCTGGAGGCGTTGTTGTGTTTGGAAACGCTATCCTATTATTAAAAAAATACAACGGTGACTGGGTTTTACCTAAAGGAAGAGTAGAGGAAAATGAAAACATAAGACAAGCTGCTACTAGGGAAGTATTAGAAGAAAGTAGTGTAAAGGGTGAGATAATTAAGTATTTAGGAGAAATTAATTATACCTTCAGAAATAATACAGAGACAGGGCAAGAGCTAATAAATAAAACTGTCCACTGGTTTTTAATGCAAACTAGAAGTATGGATTGTATTCCTCAGAAAAAGGAAGGATTTATAGATGCTAGATTTGTACATGTTGATAGGGCTTGTAGGGTAGCTCGCTATGAAGATGAAAGAAACATAATAAATAAAGCAATATGTGAGATTTAAATATTTATGACATTTTATGCTAAAACTAAATTTAAATATAATATAGGAGTAGATAAGAAATGTCTTTTTCGTCAAAAACAAAGAATGAATTATCAAGAATGAAAATTGAAAATCATTGCTGTGCATCAGCTGAATTATCTGCACTTGTTAGGATGAGTGGTGCTATACAGTTTACTGGATTAGGAAAGTTTAGCGTTAAATTTACCACTGAAAACGCTGCGATAGCAAGAAGGATTTTTACACTTTTAAAAGTATTGTATAACACACATACTGAAGTAATGGTAAGAAGGAACCGTCAATTAAAAAAGAATAATAATTATTTAATGATTGTAGATGATCATAAAAATGCAGAGAAGATATTAAATGATACTGGCATATTCACTGAAGAAGGAAAAAGTACATTAAAAATAAATTATAAAGTGCCAACGGATGTAATAAAAACAAGGTGCTGTAAAAGGTCTTACATAAGAGGTGCATTCCTTGGAGGAGGTTCTTTAAGTGATCCAGAAAAAACATATCACTTAGAATTTGTTACTCATACCTTAGAACATGGAGAAAATTTAAGGGATATAATAAATTCCTTTGATTTAACTTCTAAAATAGTAGAGAGAAAGGATAAGTTTATTGTATATATAAAAGAGGGAGAACAAATCGTTGACCTTCTTAATATAATAGGTGCACACTCTGCATTATTAAAGTTAGAAAACATTAGAGTATTAAAGGAAGTAAGAAATAATATAAACAGGATAGTTAATTGTGAAACAGCAAATTTAAGTAAAACAATAAATGCAGCTATTAGGCAAATAAGAAATATAAAATATATTGATGAAGTAATGGGGTTAGAAGAATTGCCTGATAATCTTCAAGAAATTGCTAATGTAAGAGTTTTAAATAAGGAATCTAGCTTAAAGGAATTAGGAGAGAAGTTAAATCCACCTGTTGGCAAATCTGGAGTGAATCACAGGCTTAGAAAATTAGAAAAAATAGCAGAAGATTTAAAAAGAGAGAGAGGTGAAATTTAATGGAGTCAAAAAAAATAACTGTAAAAACAAAAATTGGGCTTCATGCCAGACCTGCTGCTTTATTTGTTCAGACTGCAGGAAAATTTTTAAGTGATATATATGTTGAAAAGGGAGATAAAAAAGTAAATGCAAAAAGTATAATGGGTATTATGGCTTTAGGAGTTGCATATGATGATGAAATAATTATTAGTGCTAATGGTGAAGATGAGAAAAAAGCAGTTAATGATTTAGTAGATTTACTTCAAAATAAATTAGTAAAAGAGTAGGAATTTCCTGCTCTTTTTTATATTGATAATTTTAAGTTTCAATGATAAAATTTAGACCTAAAGAAGTTAATTAGAGGGTGGATTATTATGGTTGATTTTACACATCTTCATGTCCATACAGAGTATAGTCTATTAGACGGGGCTTCAAGGGTTAGTAATACATTAGATAGAGCTAAAGAATTAGGTATGAAAAGTTTAGCTATTACTGACCATGGAGTTATGTATGGAGTAGTTGATTTTTATAAACAAGCTAAAAGTAAGGGAATTAAACCTATACTAGGGTGTGAAGTTTATATATCTAAGGGAAAATATACTGAAAAAGATCCGACTAGGGATAAAAATCAGTATCACTTAGTTTTACTTGCTGAAAATAATGAAGGATATAAAAACTTAATGAAGATAGTTTCTGAAGGTTTTGTAAATGGGTTTTATTATAAACCTAGAGTGGATTTTAGTGTACTTAAAAAGTATAGTGAGGGTTTAATAGTTTTAGGTGCATGTCTAGCAGGAGAAGTACAACAACATCTATTAAATAATAATTATAAAAAGGCTAAAGAAGTAGCATTAAAATATAAAAATCATTTTGGTAGAGATAATTTTTATTTAGAATTACAAGACCATGGAATTAAAGAACAAAAGATAGTAAATCAAGAGTTAATTAAATTAAGTAATGAAACTGACATACCATTAGTTATAACTAATGATGTTCATTATACAAATAGGGAAGATGCTAAGGTACATGATGTTTTATTATGTATACAAACAGGAAAAACAGTTGATGAAGAAGATAGGATGAAATTCCCTACTTCAGAGTTTTATTTAAAATCTCCCAAAGAGATGCAAGAATTATTTCCTAATATGAAAAAAGCATTAGAAAATACTAATAAAATCGCTGAAAGATGTGATGTGAAATTAGATTTTGATACTTTACACTTACCAGAATTTGATCTACCAGAGGGTTATACGAATGTAGAGTATTTAAAAGAATTATGTTTAAATGGTTTAAATGAAAGATATGATAACATAACTGATGAAATTAAAGATAGATTAGAATATGAATTAAATGTAATTATTAGTATGGGGTATGTTGATTATTTCTTAATTGTATGGGATTTTATTAAATATGCAAAGGATAATAATATTATGGTTGGACCAGGAAGAGGGTCAGCAGCAGGAAGTTTAGTATCCTATACTTTAGGAATTATTGATATAGATCCTATAAAGTATAATCTAATATTTGAAAGGTTTTTAAACCCTGAAAGGGTAACAATGCCTGATATAGATATTGACTTTTGTTATGAAAGAAGAGAAGAAGTAATTGATTATGTTGTAAGAAAATATGGTGAAGAGAAGGTAGCACAAATAGTAACCTTTGGTACAATGGCTGCAAGGGGTGCTATAAGGGATGTAGGTAGAGCATTAAACCTTTCCTATGGAGAGGTTGATTTTATTGCTAAACAAATACCTATGGAATTAGGAATGACAATTAAAAAGGCTTTAAAAGTAAATAATAAATTTAATGAAGCTTATGATGAAGATGAGAAAGTAAAAGAACTTATAGATACAGCTATAGCTGTAGAAGGGTTACCTAGACACACTTCGACCCATGCTGCAGGTGTTGTTATTTCAAAATTACCAGTAACAGAATATGTACCCTTAGGAAGAAATAGTGATGCTATATTAACCCAGTTTACAATGACTGAGTTAGAAGAGTTAGGTCTTTTAAAAATGGATTTTTTAGGTCTAAGAAATCTTACAGTAATAAGAGATACAAAGGATTTAATAAAATATAATTATAATAAAGAAATTAATTTCAGTAATTCAAATTATGATGATAAGTTAGTATATGAAATGTTTAGTAAAGGTGAAACACTTGGGGTTTTTCAATTTGAAAGTGCAGGTATGAGACAATTTTTAAAAGAATTAAAACCTACTGAGTTTGAAAATATAATAGCTGCAAATTCACTATATAGACCAGGGCCTATGAGACAAATACCAAAATATATTGAAAATAAAAATAACCCTGAAAAAATAGAATATACCCATGATAAATTAGAACCTATATTAAATGTAACTTATGGTTGTATGGTTTATCAAGAGCAAGTTATGCAAATTGTTAGAGATATCGGTGGATATTCCATGGGAAGGTCAGATTTAGTTAGAAGAGCCATGGGAAAGAAAAAAATGGATGTAATGGAACAGGAAAGAAAACATTTTATTTATGGAAAAAAGGATGAGTCTGGAAACTTAGAAATTACAGGTGCTATAAACAATGGAATTGATGAAAAAACAGCAAATATTATATATGATGAAATGATAGATTTTGCTAAATATGCTTTTAATAAGTCCCATTCTGCTGCATATGCAGTATTAGCATATGAAACTGCTTGGCTTAAATATTATTATCCAGTAGAATTTATGGCAGCTTTAATTACAAGTATAATGGGTAATACTAATTCAGTTTCACTTTATATTCAGGAATGTAAAAGACTAGATATAGAAGTTTTACCTCCAGATGTAAATGAAAGTTATGCAAAATTTACTGTTTCAGAAGGAAAAATCAGGTATGGACTAGCCGCAGTAAAAAATGTAGGATTATCAGCTATAGAGGCTATTGTTAAAGCAAGAAAAAGTGGAGGGAAATTTACAAGTTTAACAGATTTCTGTGAAAGAGTTGAAACAAAAGCTTTAAATAAAAGGGCAATAGAAAGTTTAATAAAATGTGGTGCCTTTGATTTGGTTAAAGGAAATAGAGCTCAACTACTAGCTATATATGAAAGAGTATTAGATGGAGTACAACAGGATAAAAAAAGAAATATTAAAGGACAATTTAATATATTTGATACATTAGCAAAGGAAGAAGGAAAAGATATTAAGGAAGATAATCTTCCTGATATAAAAGAGTTTAATGAAAGGACTCTTCTATCTATGGAAAAGGAAATGTTAGGAGTTTATATAAGTGGACATCCACTTTCTTCCTATGAAGATAGATTAACTGATGTTTCTACATTAAATACAAGTGAAATACATCAGATAGAAGAAAGTATCGATAATAATAATTTAAATATTAAAGATGGAAGTAAAGTTAATCTTGGTGGTATTATAATAAGTAAGAAAAATAAGATAACAAAGAATAATAATATGATGGCCTTTGTCACTTTAGAAGACTTATATGGAGTAATAGAATTAATAGTTTTCCCTAAAACATATGATAAATATAATAGACATATAGAAGAAGATAAGATAGTTCTTATTAAGGGAAGATTAAGTATAAACGAGGAAGATGATAATAAAATAATATGTGAAAGTATAGTTCCCTTAACACAAATAAAAAAAGAAAGACTTTACCTTAAAATATCTAAGGATAAGTCTCTAGACTTATTAAGTAGTATTAAAAAAATACTATCTAAATATAAAGGGGATACTCCTGTATATGTTTATATTGAAAAAAGTAATAAAAAAATAGTTGCTGAAAGAAATTATTGGGTAAATATAGAAAATAGTATGGGAGTAAAAGAACTAAAAAAATTATTAGGACCAGAAAATGTAAAATTAAACTAAATCAATAGAGGCAGCTGATGCTATTACACAAATAATATCATCAAGGAATTTGTTAATATTTTTATTATCTAAAATTTCTTTTAAAGTATTTGATTTAGATATTATTGAGTAGTTAATTATAGCTTCAGCTCCAAATTCATTTAATACACTTAAAGAAATCAATTTATCAAGTTCAAATAGTGAATCGTTATTTAAAAGTGTAAGTAATTCTTTAGGTAGTAATTTATTTTCAGTATATACATCTATTATCACACCTAATATAATTAAATCTTGAATGGATTTAATAGATAAAATATTTAAAATTGAATCTATATAAAAGTTAATATTTTCATCATCATTTCTTAATTCTTTAACTAAGTATGCTAATTTTTCAAGGGTGATAGACCTATCATTTAATAGTTCAATAACATATTTCATAAAAATCCTCCTAAATAAAACTGGATTTTTTTCTATATATGTTATAATATGAGTATAGTAAATTATTTGTGAATGATTTTAATATAATATATGGAAATATAACCATTTATAATAGAGTAAAACCAAAATTTGAGGTAGAGGAAGTAAAAAAATTAATACTAGATTTAGGTCATTTAGTTTACAATATATAATAGAAAAAATATTTTTTGTATAACATGGGACATATATTGTCCACGATGGATAAGAAGTGAGGAGGAGAAAATAATGAAAACAATTGGAGTTTTAACAAGTGGAGGAGATGCACCAGGAATGAATGCAGCAATAAGGGCTGTAGTAAGATCAGGGATTTACAATAATTTAAAAGTAATGGGAATAAATAAAGGTTATAATGGACTTATAAGTGGAAATATTCAAGAAATGAATTTATCCTCTGTTGCAGATATTATACATAGAGGAGGTACTAAGCTAAGAACAGCAAGAAGTGAAGAATTTAAAACAGATGAGGGATTTAGAAAAGCTTTAAATGTTTTAAAGGTATTTAATATAGAAGGATTAGTTGTAATTGGTGGTGATGGTTCATTTAAAGGTGCTCAGAAGCTAAGTAAGGCTGGTATAAAAACTATAGGAATACCAGGTACTATAGATAATGATTTAGGTTATACTGATAGGACTATAGGCTTTGATACTGCTGTTAATACAGTTTTAGATTCAATAAGTAAAATAAGAGATACATCAACTTCCCATGGAAGAGCAAATATTATTGAAGCAATGGGAAGAGAATGTGGAGATATTGCTCTATACGCTGGATTAGCAGGAGGAGCAGAAAGTGTAATTTTACCAGAAGAAGGTTTAGATGTTGATGCTGTATGTAAAAAGTTAATAAAGGGTAGAAATAGAGGTAAACTTCATAGTATTATAATGCTTGCTGAAGGTGTTGGAAATGCTTATGAACTAGGCGAAGAAATACAAGAAAAAACTGGAATAGTAACTAGAGTAACCATATTAGGACATGTTCAAAGGGGAGGAAGTCCTACAGCTACAGATAGAATAATAGCAAGTAAAATGGGTAAAAGAGCAGTAGAGTTGTTAATAAAGGGAGAATCGGGTAAAGTTATAGGTACTAAAGGTGATGAATTATTTGCAATGGATATTAATAAAGCTTTATCAATAGATAAAAAATTTGATAAAGATATGTATGATTTAACAAAAATACTTTCTATATAGGAGTGAAGGATTATATGAAAAGAACAAAGATTGTATGTACATTAGGTCCAGCTAGTGAAGAAGAAAATATAGTAAAGAATCTTATAAAAAATGGACTTAATGTAGCTAGGATGAATTTTTCCCATGGTAATCATGATGAACACAGAAAAAGAATTGACCTTGTAAAAAGGATAAGAAAAGAATTAGATTCTCCAGTGGCGATAATGTTAGATACTAAAGGTCCAGAAATAAGAACAGGAAATTTCAAAGAAGGTTTTGTAGAATTAGAAGAAGGTCAAGAGTTTATAGTAACTTCTAAGGATGTAATAGGAAATGATAATTTATGTCCTATTACATACAAAGGGTTAGCAAATGATGTAGTAAAACATGATATTATTTTAATCGATGATGGTTTAATAGAGTTAGAAGTGTTAGAGGTATTAAATGATACAGATATAAAATGTATTGTAAAAAATGCTGGAACAGTTAAAAATAAAAAGGGAGTTAATGTACCTGGAGTAAAGGTAAATTTACCAGCACTAACAGATAAGGATAAATCTGATATTAAATTTGGTATTGAAAATAACATAGATTATATAGCAGCATCCTTTATAAGAAAGGCAGCTGATGTGATAGCTATAAGAAAAGTATTAGAAGAAAATGACGCAGGATATGTAGATATTATTCCTAAGATAGAAAATCAAGAGGGTGTAGAAAATTTAGATGAAATAATTGAAGTATCAGATGGTATTATGGTAGCTAGGGGAGATTTAGGAGTTGAGATTCCTGCTGAAGAAGTACCTATGGTGCAAAAGAGGATAATAAGAAAATGTAACACAGCAGGAAAGCCAGTTATTACAGCAACTCAAATGCTAGATTCAATGATTAGAAATCCTAGACCTACTAGAGCAGAGGTAACTGATGTAGCTAATGCAATATTAGATGGAACTGATGCAATAATGCTTTCTGGAGAGACAGCAGCAGGTAAATATCCTGTTGAAGCAGTAATAACAATGTCAAATATAGCAAATAAAACTGAATCCTCACTAGATTATGATCATTTATTAAAAACTAAAACTAGAAAATCAGATGTAACTGTTACTAATGCGATAAGTCATGCAACTTGTAACACAGCACAGGATTTAGAAGCAACGGCAATCATAACAGCAACATCATCTGGATATACAGCAAGGGCTGTTTCTAAATTTAGACCAGAAGCTCCTATTATTGCTTCTACTACAAGTGAAATGGTTATGAGAAAATTAGCTTTAGTATGGGGAGTTTATCCTATCATAGCAGAAGAAACAAATTCTACTGATGAGATAATAGAAGTGGCAGTTGATGGTTCACTTAAAAAAGGTTTAATTAAAGATGGAGACTTAGTAGTTGTTACTGCTGGGGTACCTGTAGGAGTAGCAGGAAGTACTAACTTAATTAAAGTTCATATTGTAGGAGATGTTTTAATTAAGGGTACAGGAATTGGTAATGCTTCTGCTACAGGAAGAGTATGTGTTGTAAATAACAGTGAAGAAGCAAAAGCTAAGTTTAGAGAGGGAGATATTTTAGTAAGTGTAGGAACGGATAAAGAAATGGTTAAATACATGGAAAAATCTTCAGCTATTATAACTGAAAAGGGAGGATTAACATCCCACGCAGCAGTAGTTGGACTAACAATTGGAAAGCCTACTATCGTTGGAACAGAAAAAGCTACTAGTGAGTTAAGGGATGGAACTGTAGTTACTGTAGATAGTATAAGAGGATTAGTATATAAAGGAGAAACTAAAGTATTATAATTTTAAAGGTAGTGGAAACACTACCTTTTCTTTATTGCTTAAAATTGATATAATTACTATATACTGTTTATAAACTGGAGGTATTTTTTATGATAAATGAAACTACAATAAAAGCAAGATATTCAGAAACTGATCAAATGGGAATAATATATCATGCAAATTATTTTTCTTGGTTTGAAATAGGAAGAACAGAATTTTTAAGAAGTTTAGGGATGGAATATAAGGAACTTGAAAATAAGGATGTATTATTACCGGTAATAGATGTGGGATGTAAATATAAAGTGGCAGCTAAATACGATGATGAAATTATAATAAAAACAAAATTAGATAATTTAAAAGGAGTTAAAATTAAATTTTTCTATGAAATAGTAAGAAAAAAGGATGATAAACTTTTAGCTGAAGGATATACACAACATGCCTTTGTAGATAAAGATTTAAAACCAGTGAACTTTAGAAAAAATTTCAAAGAAGCTTGGGATAGATTAAAAGAGGTTAATGAAAATTAAAATTAAGGTGGGATAACATGTTAGCTAAACTTATTTTATTATTTACTATAACTCCTATAGTTGAACTTTATATACTTTTTCAATTAGCAGATGTTACAACTCCATTAACAACTGTCGGGTTAGTATTAATTACAGGTATAGCAGGGGCATATCTTGCAAAATCTGAAGGAAGGCTAATTTTATCTAAGATAAAATTAGAATTAAATAGTGGTAGAGTTCCTGGAAATCAGTTATTAAATGGATTATGTGTATTAATAGGAGGCGCACTTTTATTAACGCCAGGAATAATAACTGACATATTAGGTTTTACTTTAGTTATTCCAGGTACTAGAGAGATTTATAAAAGTATTATAAAAAGAAAATTCAAACGAATGATAGAAGAAGGAAATATCAACATTTATTTTAGATAAACATAAATATTTAGGAGGTAGTTATGTTAAAAAGAATTTTAGGAAAAACGGAATTCGAAGTTTCAGTAATAGGTTTTGGGGGTATACCTATACAAAAGGTAGATAAAGATACAGCAATAAAACTAATAACTAAAGCTAGTGAAGAAGGTATTAATTTTATAGATACTGCTACTGGATATGGAAAGAGTGAAGAGTTAATAGGTTATGGAATTGAAAGTGTCGGAAGAGAAAAATGGATAGTTGCAACAAAATGCCCTGTTCGTGATTATGAAGGAATGAAAGAAAAAATAAAAGAAAGTCTAGATAAGTTAAAAGTAGATTGTATAGATCTTTATCAATTACATAATGTAAAAACTAAAGAACAATACAATAAAGTTATGGGAGAAGATGGTGCACTTAAAGCTTTAAAAGAAGCAAAGGAAAATGGACTAATTAAAGAAATAGGTATTACAAGTCATGATTTACATATACTTGAAAAAGCAGTGGAAACTGAGGAGTTTTCAACGATACAATTTCCATATAATCCAGTTGAAACAAGAGCAGAGACTTTATTTAAAAGAGCTAATGAATTAAATATAGGTGTAATAGTAATGAAACCTATAGCCGGTGGGGCTATAACTAATGTTAATTATTCCCTTAGGTTTATACTTGAAAATGAAGATGTAACTACAGTTATCCCAGGTATGAAAGAAATAAAACATATAGAAGATAATGCAAGTGTAGGAAATAAATATGTAGCTTTATCTAGTGAAGAAAGAAATATTTTATTAGATGAAGCTAAAGAACTAGGAACTGAGTTTTGTAGAAGATGTGGTTATTGTCAGCCTTGTCCACAAGGGATAGATATAGCATCTCAATTTGTATTAGAGGGTTACTTATTAAGATATGATCTAGAAAAATGGGCTAAAAAAAGGTATAGTGGTCTAGAACATACTGCAGATGAATGTATAGAGTGTGGAGAATGTGAAAATAAGTGTCCTTATGACTTACCTATAAGGGAAATGTTAAAAAGAGTGAATAAAAACTTTAGCTAATTGTATAATTATATACATATTGGTTAAAATTGTATAATACCATTAAAAGAATAATGGGCAAACTGATTCTTATTTTTAGGCACACCCTTTTGGGTGTGCCCCTTTTTTTAATTAACTTCAGGATTTATATATAATGGTCTTTTAAGTGGTTTTTCTAGATTAATTCCTGCAAAAGTTTTAATAGTTTTGTTATTTATAAGGATTTTAATTTCTTTAATATCTTTTATACTTGTAAATGAATAAAGAATAGAATCTAGCATTAGTAGTTTTAAGTTATCATCTTTATAAAAGGATTTAAACTTATCATTGAAATTAAGAGTTAAAGTATTATCTGCATAATTATAATTGATAAGTTCTATACCTTTAGGTATAGGGTTCCAAAGATGTTTAACGTTATAGTTTTTTAATGCATCAAACATTTTTTCAACCTTAGTATTTAAAGTATCTTCTTTAGTAAATACATCTAGTTTACAGTCAACTAAAAAGTATCTCTTTGGTGTATTATAAGCTAAATATAATCTATTATTAAAATCTATATCTATAGGTTTATTAACAACTTTTCCATTAAAAAATTTATCGTAAGTTGTATTATCAATTGTGAATTTAATAGTTTTTACTTTCTTATTTGAACCTATTGATTTAAGCATAGATGTCATTGCAGTTTTACTTAATAACTCATTTTTAGTATATTTTTTTTCAGTTGAAGGAAGATTAATATAAGTTATATTTTTTCTTACTACATACTCAAAATCTCCTATAGGTGGTGTGTTGTTTAGACCTATATTAGCTTGAGGTCCTTTTTTTAATTCCTTTAGTGTTGTCGTTAGTGGTCTTTTATTTGTTTTTACAAAACGGGTTACACCAATTAATTGAGAAATGTTATAATCTTTACTAGGAAAAAATAATGTTAATCCCATTAAACCTTTAGGTGATTTATTTCTTGCTTTTATATATGGAACTTTACTTAAAAAGTTAACATTTAAGTTAATAGGAGTTATGTATTTAATATTATCTGAATTACTTTTAATGCGTAGTCTATAATTTCCATTTGGTAAATTTAATTGGTTTTGTGATATATTAATGGTAGTGGTATATGGATTAGATTTTGTTAGTTTAAGTTTATTAGAGGATATATTACCTGATTTTAATGTTTTAAATAGTGAATTGTTTTTATAGATTTCAATTTTAAATAACTTATTATCATTATAATTAAGCGTTTCATTTCCTATTGCTTTGTGGCTTATAGTCATCTCCTTTGGATTTGTTAAAAAATCCTTTGATTGAGTTGATAAATAAACTTTCTTATCATTATTATTTCCTAGGGTTTTTGTAGAATTTCCTTCAATAGGACTTTGATTGATAGGTATGCCCATGGCAATAACACAAATTAATGAAATAACTAATAAATTTTTAAAAAATCTTAGCATTCGATTCCCCCTTTAATAGCTTGTCTCTCTTATATACTATTTTATAATAAAGACAAGCAAAAATAAATGTTTATCGTAGGATAAAAAATGACAAATAATAGCTTATATGGTAAATATATGACATAAATGTATATAAAACGAATGGAACATACAAAATTTATTCAAAATAAGTAAGGAGGCATTTACATGGATGTACCTGTTAAGAAAAATAAGAAATATAATCTTGAAGTTATAGATATTAATCATAGAGGTCAAGGAGTATGTAAAAAGGATGGTTTTGCAATTTTTGTAGGAAATGGGATTTTAGGAGATAAGGGAACAGTTAAAATTAATAAAGTTAAAAAAAATTATGCTGTTGGTGAAATGGTTAAAATAGCAAAACCATCAAAGCATAGAGTACTTCCTAAATGTCCTATATCTTATAATTGTGGAGGTTGTCAATTACAAGACTTAAATTATCAAAAACAATTAGATATTAAAACAGAAAGAGTAAAAAATGATATGAAACGTATAGGTAAAATGGATGATATAATCATACACGATACATTAGGAATGGATGAGCCCTTTAGGTATAGAAATAAGGCTCAATTTCCAGTTAGAATGAGTAATAATAAGTTATCAATAGGTTTTTATAAAAGGGGAAGTCATGAAGTAGTAGATACAAAATCATGTGTTATACAACATAAAGCAAATGATAAGGTTATTAAGTTAGTAAAAGACTTTATACAAAAATATAAAATCACTCCATATAATGAAAAAAGTAATACAGGTATCATAAGACACATACTAACTAAAGTTTCCTTTGCTACAGGGGATTTAATGGTTGTTATTATTACTAATGGAAGGAATATACCATATAAAGATAAACTAATAAAAACATTAACAGATAAAATACCTAATATAAAAAGCATTATTCAAAACATAAACAATAGAAAAAGCAATGTAATATTAGGAGGAGAAACTAAATTACTATATGGCGATGAAAAAATTATAGATTATATAGGAGATTTAAAATTTAAAATATCAGCAAAGTCTTTTTATCAAGTAAATCCTATACAAACTAAAGTTTTATATCAAAAGGCTTTAGAATATGCAAATTTAACAGGAAATGAAACTGTATTTGACTTATATTGTGGTATTGGAACAATTTCTTTGTTTCTATCAAAGAAAGCAAAAAAAGTTTATGGTATTGAAGTTGTAAAAGAAGCAATATTAGATGCTAAAGAAAATGCAAAGGAAAATAATATAAACAATACAGAGTTTTATGACGGGACAGCTGAGGAAATTTTTCCTAAGCTTTATAATAAAGGAGTAAGTGCAGATGTTGTAGTAATTGACCCACCAAGAAAGGGATGCGATGAAGCTGTTTTAGATACAATAGTAAAAATGAAACCTAAGAGGGTTGTATATGTATCTTGTAATCCAGCAACATTAGCCCGTGATTTAAAATACTTAAATGAAAGTGATTATATAACTAAAGAAATTCAACCAGTAGATATGTTTCCCCACACTATGCATGTAGAGTGTGTTGCACTGATAGAGAGGAAATAGGATAATTCCACGATGAGAAAACAGTAAAATATAATTAATTTTATGTATTTAATACTAAAAATAACTTAAGGATGATAGTTTATGAAAAAAAATAAGAAAAAGAAAAAAAATCGAAAAAAGAGAAAATCTAATAAAAAATTAAAGGTTGATTGTATATCCACAGATAGACAAGGTAAAGGTATCATTAAAATCAATAAGAAGAAAGTTTCTGTTCCTAATTTAATAGAGGGGGAAAAAGCACTTGTAGAAGTTAGAAAAAAAAGAAATTATACGACTGCAAGGGTAAAGAATATTGAGAAAAAATCTAAGGATAGAATAGTACCAAAGTGTCCACATTTTCATCAATGTGGTGGCTGTCACTTGCAACATATGAAATATGAAGCACAAGCTAAATTCAAAGAGAAAATTGTTAAGGAGTTATTGGGTAAGTATGGTAAAATAAATGAAATTATTACTATGGATAAACCCTATGATTACCGTAATAAAATCCACTCAACTCTTAGTAGAGGTAAAGGGGGAGAAATTGTTTCAGGGATATATCAACAGTATAGTCATAAAGTTGTAGCTATAGACCGATGTATTATTCAAGATCCCAGAGCAGATAGAATTATTAAGTCTATTCGTAAACTAATGAAGTCATTTAAATTAAGACCCTATGATGAAGATTCTAAAAAGGGATTTTTACGACATATATTAGTAAAAACAGGCTATTTAAGTGGAGAAATTATGGTTGCTTTGGTTGTTTCATCTAAAATATTTCCTTCGAAAAAGAAATTTATTAAAGCATTACTTAAAAAGCACCCTGAAATTACAACAATTGTAATGAATATAAACAATCGAAAAACTAGTGTAGTTCTTGGGAAAGTTGAAAAGGTATTATATGGAAAAGGATTTATAGAAGATACATTATGCGGTTGTATTTTTCAAATTTCACTTAAGTCTTTTTATCAAGTTAATCCTGTTCAGACAGAAAAACTATATAATAAAGCGATAGATATGGCAAAACTTGATACCAATGACGTGGTCCTTGATGCATATTGTGGTATTGGTACCATATCATTAATTTTAAGTGATAAAGTCAAAAAAGTTATTGGAGTAGAACTTAATCAAGACGCTGTAAAAGATGCAATAAAAAATGCTAAAAGAAATAAAATTAAAAACGTACGTTTTTATCAAAGTGATGCTGGTAAATTTATGGTTAGAATGGCAAATAGAAAAGAACAAGTTGATACAGTCTTTATGGATCCCCCTCGAAGTGGTAGTACTGAAAAATTTTTACATTCAATAGTTAAGCTTAATCCTAAAAAGGTTATATATATTTCTTGTAATCCAGTAACCCAAGAAAGGGATTTAAAATATTTAACTAAACATGGATACAAAGTTAAAGAGATACAGCCTGTAGATATGTTTCCACATACTTATCACGTGGAGACAGTCGTGTTGATAGAGAAAAAATAGGTTAAAATCAAGTCTTTCAAGAGATTTTGAGTGAATTTAATAGTAGAATATGTGCTTCCTCAGACGGATGTTTGGGGAAGTTTTTTTATGCAGGTCTTACTTTTGCGCGGAAATACATAAATGTGCAAAAATAGAAGGGATTTTTTATTTATTAAGTATAGTGAAAGTGAGTGTTGTGTTTATTGAGATTGAAAAATAAGATAAATAAAGACGAAAATGGTGGTAGAGATCATATATTAAACTAAAATAAAAATTGACAAAATGACACGTGTCATTGTATAATATTAGTATAATAATGACACATGTCATTATAAGGAGGTATATAATGACAAGTAAAGAAGAAAAAAAGTTTTTGACAAGACTGAAGAAATTTTCACAAGAGATATTCAATGCTACTGACGCAGCAGTTATGGAAGGATTTGAGTATTTTCAAACCAGTGAATATAAAAAAACAGGTGCAGTCAAGAGTAGGGCAAAAGAAATGTTCGCTAACAAAGGACTAAAAGGCAGTGTTCGTCTGGCAACACACATGGCAAAGAGAATGCCAAGTATGTTAAGCAATATTAAAAAGAATTATAGGGATATGGATGATTATTTATATTCACTGGAAAATGGGAAAGCAATTCCTCATACATCTGAAAAGGTGGTTAAAGCATTTCCAAATAAGGACATTTGGAATGATTTACTTCAATATTCATGGATTAAACATAAGGTAATTGTTGGATTCACAAAAGTTTCAGAAGAGTATATTTTTAAAGGTAAAGCAATCCCCTTTCAATATGCTCTGGTTTTTGCTCAAGAGATGAGGAAAGAGTCCATTGAAAAAGCACCGGAATTAGATGCTGGTATGGAAGTTGTTAATGTTTATAACTCGTTAGGAATTGCAACAAATGATATTGTAGCATGGTTAAAAAAGAAGTATAAAATTATGGGAATGGCAAACCATCCATTAGGGGGATTAGTCGATTTTGTACCCCTTGCAGAAAAAGCAGGTTTAGGATTAATAGGGCGTCATGGAATGGTTATAACAAAAGAATTTGGACCACGTTGCCGAATAGCTCCAATTTTTATTGATGAAAAAATATTTCAGGTTACAGATACAACTGAACATGAATGGATTAGTGAATTTTGTAATAAATGTGGTAATTGCGCTAGATCATGTCCTGTTGAAGCAATTTATGAAAGGCCTAAATTAGTGCAAACTAGTATTTCAGAAAATACAAAGGACAGATATGAAAGTTATGATAGAGAGAAATGTTTTGTATCTTTCTCAGCAACTATGGGCTGTGCCCTATGTATCAGTGTTTGTCCTTTTTCACGAAATCCTAAAATATATGATGAAATGAAAACCAAACATTGGAAAATTAGAAAGGTTGATAATAATGCCAACTAAGACATATTTTAATCTAGATGAAGAAAAACAAAAGCGAGTATATAGGGCTGTTTTCAAGGAATACACACGGGTACCACTTGAAGAGGTATCAGTGAAAAACATTGTAAGTTCTGCGGATATACCAAGAGGTAGTTTTTATAATTATTTTATTGACAAAGAAGAAGCGTTAAGTTATTTGATATCTGAAATAAGAACTAAAGGTCATAAGGAGTTAGAGGATAGCACCAGTGAATTGCAATTGAATATTTATGAACTTATGGAAACTTTATTTATGGGTGAAATCAATAAACTAAAGAATAAGGAAGAATCAGATAGATTATTATTACTTAAACAAATAATAAAGAGTGCGAAGGCAACATCAATGTTTTATAATATAATGACAAAGGCAATCCTTGAGAACTCAATACTTGAGAAATGTTGGGATAATATGGATTTAAGTGTAGATTCTAAAGACCTTAGAAAAAGTATTGTTGATTTATTATTTGCAACTCTAAGAGATAGTATTATATTAGCAATTGAAGATGAAAACAATATTGCTTTTTCAATAAATAGCTTTAAATTGAAGATCAAAATAATTAAGTCAGGCGTCAATAATTTGATTTAAAAATCACGCTGGCCAAAAGGACAAATAGATTTTTTGAGATTTACTAAATATATTATATGCTATTTATCTAATTAAGATTGATGAGAAGCTCTAATAGAAAGAGGGAAAACATTGGATATCAAAAAAGTAATGCCTAACATTAACAAGCATATTGATAAAAGTAAGCCTTATATTAGTCCAAGTGAAAATGCTCATAAAGGGCTAAATGTACCTCAAATAGTTTTTGACTATGGTAGTATCAAAACTAAAGTCAAATCATTACCCAATCTATATAAATATATGTTTGGCTCATTTAAAGAAATGAAAAAAACATATAAAGAGTTATACAAACAACCAAGGAATCCATCTAAGAATATAGCATCAAAAGACTTAGAAGGGTTGAAAGCTCTTGCAATAGAATTAGGTGCTAGTGATATTGGATTTACAGACGTAGATCTATCGTATATATTTGATGATAAGTTGATTATATATCCAAATGCAATAGTTTTAGCTATGGAAATGGCACCTAATATAATAGAAACAGCACCATCAAAAAATGCAGAAAAGGAAATCTTTAGAACATATTATGAATTGTGCGTTATGGTTAATCGAATAAAAGATTTCCTAAATGATAGGGGCTACAACGCTGAGGCTGGCCCTTCCCTTGGAGGTGAGGTGAATTATCCACTTTTAGCACAAAAATCCGGTATAGGTGTTATTGGTAAACATGGCATGTTAATTACGCCAAAATTAGGTCCATCATTAAGATTAGCTGTGGTATATACAGATATTGCAAATCTACCGATAGAAAATGATAATAAACATCTTTGGATAAATGATTTCTGTGAAACCTGCAATCAATGCGTAAAGAAATGCCCAGGGGGTGCCATATATAAAGATACTATAATATTTGAAGATGGTTCGAAACAATGCATTGATTATAAAAAATGTGCTGTTCCGTTTTCAAAACAACATGGTTGTACAGTATGCATTAAAGAATGTATATTCTTTAAATCAAACTATGATAAAATTGAAAAGGCCTTTGCTAAAAAGTAATATTTTAGAGCTAAATTTTGTCATGATTAAATAGTTTTATATCGATTTAACCATTGGAATGTATTTGTATTATTTTTGCTTTTAATTTAAGGGTTCTTTATTATTAATTGGTAATTAAATTATTAAAGCAACTACGATTTAAACAATTAATCATATTTTATGATGATTTATAGTTTAAGACACCGGGGTCTTAAAAAAAGCCCATAATAAATGTAAGACGTTTCTCCCAAAAACTATTATCATTCTACCAAAACACATGTTGAGACAGTTTGCCTGATAGAGAAGAAATAGGTTGAAATCAAAGTGTTAGAATAATTCTAAGTAAATATTGAAATGTTCTGCTTCCCCTTAAACTATTTGTTAGGGGGATTTTGCTTATTCAAAAAGTATAGGAAATTTCCAAATATGTTTAGCTACCCATGTAGTATTCACCGAAAATATTATCTTTTATCTTAAAGGTGCAACATAGTAAGAATGGTAAACTTATATTTTTATAATTGGAGTGCTATACCAATCTGGGAGTGAAATTATGCCAAAAGATACTTTTTTTTAATTTATCAAAGGAGAAACAAGCTAGAATTATCGACTCAGCGATTTTACAGTTTTCTAGGGCTCATTATAATAAGGTAACCATAGATAGTATTGTAGAAGGTGCTGGAATTCCAAAAGGAAGTTTCTATCAGTATTTTAAAAATAAGGATGATCTATATGATTACATTTTCGAACAGATAGGCGATGATAAGAAAGTTGTTATAGATAGATTGTTAAGAGATGTAGATAAAATTGATTTTAAACAATATATCATTAAAATGTTAAAAGAAGCAGAAAGCTATGGAACAGAAGACAGGAAACTAGTGGAATTAAAGAAAAAATTCCTTAATCAATTTCCTCAGGAATTGAAAAAAAGGTTTTAAAAAAAGCTATTCCGAAAGGCTATAGAATACTTGAAGAAGTGATAAGGGTGAACTAAAAGAGGATTTTAAAGTTAGTACTGCAGCCTACATGATTACATCTTGTTTCCTAAGTTTAGAGAATTATGAGTTTATGAAAGGAGAGAGGGGTGATGATGTAATAGATAGTATTTTAGATATTTTTATGAACGGAATGAAATAATCTAATAAGTGATTTAAGTGTAAAGGAAACAGTTCTGTAGATTTAAAGGTATAAAAATATAGATGGGGTGGTATTGTATGATATTCATAAGGTTATTTGGATTTATTATTGCTGCAGGGGTTGTTTTTACGAGTTTAGCAATGATGATAATGGGGGGAAGGTGGCAAAAGATTGAGGCATCTGCATATTCAGGGGAACGACGTCCAATATGGTTTGTTTTAATAACAATATGTTTAATTGCTTTATATATTATAGCATTTATAAAATTTATTCCTAGTGATAAAAACTGGGCAAGTTGGATTTTAATGTGTTTATTACCAATTGGATGGGTTATAAAAGGTATATTAGTTATTTTTAATAAAGAAGGTCGTGAAAAGGTAGCTAATATTTCTGGAGATAAGGCATGGATTAAAATTGCTCTTGCAAGATTGCCTCTAGCAGTATTATTAGTTGTACTTTCATTATTTGTATAATAATTAAATATGTTCTAGTAATGAAGATTAAACAGTTTTTTATTTTTATTAAAAAAACATCTCTATAATCTAAAGAAAGTCTTAGGGGGATAACCTTTAATATTATATTTCTATAAAAACACATATGGAGACTGTAGTGAGGATAGGGAAAAAACTTACTTTAAGTTTAAATATTAGTTTGTTTTAAAATTGAATAGTAGTAAAATCCCTTATTTGACAATTAGATTAGTCAAATAAGGGATATTTATTTTGTGCATTTCTAAGAATCTAGTAATACTTAGAATAAAAAATATATATTTTATTCTAAGTATATATAACCTATTATTATGCCTTAACTTTGATTACTTTTTATCTTTAGTGGTCTTCTGTTTTTCCCATTTTTTATAATCCTTAAGCAAAGTCAGCGCTCTTTTAATTGTTTTATCCTGTGTTTTTGAGCTGTTTTTAAGGATTCTTGACATTTGCACTAATTGAACTTCTAAATATTTAGGGTTGTTGAGTTTAGCAGAAATAGAAGTCTTATTTGATTTGCGTGATGACGAGAGAGACTCCTTAAACATCAGTAACAGAAAACTATTTTTCTTTTGTTTGGGAATCTGTTTAGATGATTCATAAACCTGATTGAATAATTTCTCTAGATTTCGCTTTCTATAATAATAAAATACGATAGTTACACCGATTACTAAAATTAGTATTGCACCAACAATAAATTTAATGTCCATTAACTTCACTCCTTTAAAAAATATACTATCTATTTTACCATAAATCGTTTATAAATACACTATCTATAAAGGGGATTAACTAGAAAAATATGATAGAGATAATAGAAATTACTCCCACTTTAAATACGTCTAAACGGTAGTATTGAAAAGATAGATTATAATAAGAAATAACTGGGTTTATTAAAAAGGGGATACAGTTATTTTTGTATAGTATACATTTTAATTTCATAAACATGCTCTTAGATTTCAACTATTTTTTTTACCTTCCTAAAAGATAGTTTGTATATTAAATACATAAAGATACTAATTAAAATGATAATACCAAAATCAATTTTAAGTCCAAGGTATTCGCTTGGAGTAACATTTCCACTATTACCATACATTATAAAAAAGTAGAATAGATATGTAACTGTACTTCCAACTATGGTAGGGACAACAAATATTTTTTTTAGTTGTACTTTTATACATTTTTCAATATGTTTGTTATTGGCTCCAAGTCTTTTTAAGCTCTCAAATAAGGTTTTGTTATTAATGGCGATGGTTACACTTCTGGTATACGAAATGATACCTATTGCTGTTAAGCAAATAACTGCAATATAAATAAATAATAAGAGAAACACAGACATATTTTTCATAATATCTTGACGGTTTAATACGCCGAATGAAGGGTAGTATTTCCAGTTAGTAAATAATGAATTATTATCTGTAGATAGGTCAACAACATAGTTATATGGATAATAATTCCTACCCTTTTCTAACGCTATTTTTTTAGCATATTCATCATAATAGGGATTAACTGCCGATTTTTTAGAGCTTCTTTTTATAATTTCATTTTTCAACTCTTTAGCAAAAGCATAAGTTTTCTCTGGGTTTTCAACATTAAAGAGCACAAAATTTTCGATATTTTCCTTTGATAAATCTTTTAAATATTTATTATAATCTTTGTTAGAAATCACATATTTTGTTGTACCTTCTTTTACAAATGGTTGAAAGGTTATAGTTTTTTTATAGTCCATCTTTTTAGTAACATCATTAGTAGGATTAGTAACTATATTTAGATCGTCGAATCTTTTGTGTATATTTTCTGCACTCTCAAATCCTATGATAGTCATATACTCCCCAGATTTAAGATTAACATTTTGTTTTGAAACTCTATTAAAATGGCTTACACTGAAAAATTCGCTATAACCTATTTTGTCTATATAATCATAGGTTATTTTACCATTATTTTCAAAGTTAGCTTTAACTCCATTAACTATAAGTGAAATTGACTGAATCTCTTTATAGGAAGTAATATTCACAGCGTGTTTTTCAGCAAGGGAGTATATTTCATCCTTTGTAACTTGATTTTCAGTAATTTTATAATGGAATGAATAGTCATAAGGATTATTATAAAAGGAATAAAAAATACTAGATATAACAGCAGGAGTATAAAAAGACGCAAATAATGCTCCACAAATTAATAAAGATAACACACACATATTTCTAACAGTTTGTTTACCTATAAATTTCATCATGCTTTTTGGTATTATGTTTTTATAGTATTTTTTTGAACTTTTCCCTTTTTTACTGTGAACAACTACAAAGGTTATTACCATGTAAATACCAACTATTGATAGTAAGTAGGTAATATTCCATATTGAAGGCATTAGGAAATTAAAAACTCTTATAGATAAAATAGGAATACCATAACCTAAAAACATGCCTATAATAATAAAAATCACGCCAACTGTTCCAAACCATGATTTTATACTCTTTACTATCTCAGACTTTTTGTTTTCATTTAAAATATCCATTAGATTAGTACGATTAATAAATCTTATTGCCATAGTGAAATTGCACAGTGTAACAAATAGACAAAATATAATTCCAAAGACCATACCGAACCAACCTATGTGATAAACCATTTCCCTAGTGTCAATAATAAAAAACTGAAATAATTTCCAGATACCATAGGATATTGGAATACTTAATACTAAACCAATTACAGAACTAGTAAATGTGATAAGTAAAAGTTCAGTGAAAAGAACTTTTTTTATATGAGATTTTTTTGTTCCAAGGGATAGAAGTATCCCTGTTTCTTTACTTTTGTACTTTAAAAATAAAGATGAAGCGTAGCTAGTAAAAAGTGCACAACCAATAATAGCTATTCCAAAAATTAAATAGGCTTGCTTAGTACTGTCGCCGTGTTTTGGGAATACATTTTGTACAGTTGGGCTTAAAAACATTACAGCATAAGAAGTAACAAGTACAATTGATAGTATTTTACAAAAGATTAGTATATAATAATTTTTTATGTTTTTAGAACGAAGTTTTGAGTAAATGTTATTCATAGTCATTGTTTTCACCACCCAATTCTTTTAAGGTTTTTAGTAGTAAATCTAAAAATTCAGTTCTATTAGTTTCTTTTTTTAATTCTTTATAGATTTCACCGTCTCTAAGTACAAGAACTCTATCACAGAAGCTTGCAGAAAAACTATCATGGGTTACCATAAATATTGTAGCTGAAAGTTTATTTTTAGCATTTATAAAAGCTTCAATAACTGTTCGACTTGACTTGCTGTCTAAATTTCCAGTTGGTTCATCGGCTAATATTAAAAAAGGATTATTTATTAAAGCTCTCGCAACAGCAGTTCGCTGCTTTTCTCCACCTGAAATTTCAGCAGGGTATTTATTTTTAATATGAGAAATACAAAAAAAATCACATAATTTATTTACAGAAGATTCCATAGAAACAATATTTTTATCAGCTATAATTTGAGGAAGACAAATATTTTCAAATACTGTAAGCCCATCAAGTAGCATAAAATCTTGAAAAACAAACCCTAATTTTTCATTCCTGATATAAGCAAGGTTATCTTCTTTTAAACCTATTATACTTTCTCCATTTAAGAGAATTTCACCTTTATCAGATGGAATATATTGTGATATAGTATTTAACAATGTGGTTTTGCCGCTACCCGAGGGCCCCATAACTGCAACAAATTCTCCTTTGTGTATTTTAAAGTACACATTTTTTAATACATCATATTTAATATTATTTGTTTTGTATGACTTATATAAATTTTTAACCGTTAACATAATATCACTCTCCTTAACTTATTAACTTATAAATATAATAACTTGATTTATATCATATTTTAATAATAGTTAATGTAATATACGGTATGATTTTTGTAATTATTAGTATAAAAATATAGTTAATATAAAATTGCAATTAAAATGTGCTATAATCTCTTTAGGAGGTGACTTAATTGTTAAGAATTTCTATATGTGATGATGAAAAAAGACAAAGAAGTGACCTTAAAGCTATTATTAATACACAGCTTGAACTTAAAGGTATAGATTTCTCTGTTATCGAGTGTGAAAATGGTCAAACTTTAATGTCACTACTTACTAAGGATAAAAATTATTTTGATATTATTTTTCTAGATATAGAAATGGAAGGAATAAATGGGGTTGAAATAGCAAAACAAATTAGAGATATAAACGATAAAGTGGTAATTATTTTTGTAACTGGATTTAGTGATTATGTATTTGATGGTTATGAGGTAAAGGCACTCAATTATATTTTAAAACCTTATAAAAAGGAAAAAATTATTGATGTTTTATCAGAAGCTTTAAAACAAATTAATAATATACAGAATAGATTTTTCGTAATACAGCAAAAAAGCAATATCTATAAGCTGTATTTGGATGATATTATCTACTTTAAAAGTGATAGAAGGAAAATCAAGGTTATAACAAATAAAGATACTTATGAGTTTTATGCAAGACTTGATGATGTCGAAAAAGATTTACCCAGTTCTTTTTCAAGGATACATCAGCGATATTTAGTAAACTTATATTTTGTACTTTCTATTGAAAATAGTTATGTTGAGATTAATAAAGAGAAACTTCCTATTAGCAGAAGAAGGTATCAAAATGTTATGATTGCTTTTGCTAAAATAATGCTTATATAGGGGGAATATATGGGTGTGTTAATTTCTTTTTGTTATTATGTTTTATTGTTTTTTGCAATTTTACTAGCAGGAATAAGTTTTTATAAAATCACCGATTGTTTTGTTGATGTAAAAGAATACAAGATTTTTAAGTTGGTTGCTTTTGTAGGATTAGTTTTCATAGTAACAGTTATTATATATGTAAGTGATATCGTAAATGTTTTATACGCTTTAATTGGATATATAGCTATAATGACAATATGTTATCAAGGAAGTATAATAAAAAGAATATCCACTGTAATGGTACTTTATCCGATAGTTGTTTCAATCAGTATCTTTTGTAATAATTTTAATTTTATTTTGATAAAATCCATAAATGATAAAATAAACTATTTGATATGGAATTTTGTACTAGCATTTTTTTGGTTAGGGATTTATTTGGTTATGAAGGACAGGATTTTATATGCTAAACAATATATTAATGATAAAACATGGATACTTATAGATATAATATGTTTTGCGCCTTTTGTTTCCATAGTACTGACTATTATATGGACAGGATATAATGAAGAATATAAAGCATACATAATAGCATTAGCTTGCATTATTTCTAATATTGGAATCATGTTTCTTATAAAGTATATAATAAAAAGCGTTAAAATTAGATTAGATAATCAAAATTATAAATTACAGTATGATTATTATAAATCCTTAGAAGAAAAACAGTTAGAAGTAAGAAAAATATATCATGATATGAATAATAACTTACAGGTTATTAGAAACTATATTGAAAATAACAATATAAAAAAAGCAAAACTATATTTTGAAAAAATTAAAGAAAAAGTTACTTCTTACGACAATAAAATATTTTGTAATAACAGTATTGTTAATGCAGTTTTAAATAATAAATACGATATAATGATTGAAAATGGAATTGATTGTGACATAAACATATCGATTGATAATTTAATTTCTATTGATGATATGGATTTATGTTCAATATTTTCAAATACAATTGACAATGCAATAGAAGCATCTATTAAAATAAAAGATGTATCACGACGTAAGATTACCATAAAAGCACGATTATACAAAGGTTATTTTAGTTATTCTATTACAAACAACAAAGAAAATGATATTTTAACTTACAGAGGATCAATTATATCAAGTAAACAGGATAAAAAGCATCATGGATTTGGTTTACAGAATATAAAGGATATTGTAGATAAGTATAATGGTACAGTAGATATTAGTTATACTCAAAATGAATTTTCATTAATATTAATTAGTAAGGCTTTAAAGATATAATTTACAATAAAAGGATTTTTAGGAGGATAATAAATGAATTATTATAATTTAGATACCCCTTCATTACTAATAGATAGGGATATAATGCTTGATAATTGCCAATATATGCAGGATTATGCAGATAAGTTTAATGTTAATTTAAGGCCCCATACAAAAACCCATAAGATGTCAAAGCTAGCTTTAATGCAAATGAAAATGGGGGCAAGGGGAATTGCAGTTGCAAAGGTAGGAGAAGCAGAAGTAATGGCTAAAGCTGGAGTGAAGGATATTTTTATAGCGAATGAAGTTGTAGGTGATATAAAGCTTAGTAAAATAAAAAAGCTTTCAGAGAGTATAAATATTTCCTTTGGTTTAGATAGTATTGCCCAGGCAAAGGAAATTGAGAGGATTTTTAATGGAAATTTCAAACCAGCAGAAGTATTAATAGAAATTGAAGTTGGCGAAAAGCGTTCTGGAATTATTAAAGAAGAGGAATATATAAAGTTATTAAATTATTTAAAGACATGTAAAAACATACATCTTAAAGGCATATTTTCCCATGATGGCAATTCCTACTCGGCAGCAACTATTGAAGAGTGTAAAAAAATTCATTTAAAAAGTCAGGAAAGGACTTTAAAATTTGTAGAAATAGCTAAGAAAATGGATTTCAAAATAGAAACTGTTAGTGTAGGATCAACACCATCAATGATGCATGATTTTCCTATCTTAGATGGCATAACAGAAATTAGACCAGGCACTTATATTTTTATGGATGCATCCCAGGCTAATGCCTATGGCGATTTAGACCGTTGTGCTGCTACAATACTTACAACTGTTATAAGTCTACCAACATCTGAAAGGGTAATAACAGATGTCGGAGCTAAAGGAATAACAACCCAGAAAAGGAATAAAGGTATATGTGAAACCAAAGGATTAGGTCTAATTAAAGGATGGGATGATGTGTTTATCTATGTTAGAGTTTCCCCAAAATACAAACTTAAAATCGTCAAAGTACGGTTAAACAAAGGCTTTATGCATTATTAACTGTTGTGATTGCTTGATTTTATACAAGGGCTTAGGCATGAAATTTTCTATACCAGACATTGCTTTTTTTAATATTGTATAA
>VEND01000071.1 GCA_009711765.1 Bacillota bacterium
TGTATTATTTATTGGTGACTCTACCATTAATCTTAGGGGGGAGAACTTAAAAATCCTGCTAAATCTTTAAATTTCAATGATTTAGCACTGGAAATATATCAAATAAGTTAATTTTTTTGACGGAACAAAATTTTATAAAGGAGGTTTTCAAATGAAATACAGATCTTTTGGAAATACTAATAAGAAAATATCATCCTTAGGTTTTGGTTGTATGAGACTACCAAAACTAAATAATGACGATATGAAATCAAAATTAAATGAAGAAAAGTCAATTGAACTTTTAAAAAGAGCTTATAAATTGGGTATTAATTATTTTGACACAGCTCCTTTTTACTGTAATGGTCAAAGTGAGGAGATGGTTGGAAAAGCTGTAAAACCCTTTAGAGATAAAATTTATTTATCAACGAAAAACCCAATAGAGGATGGGAGTATAAAAACCTTTAGAAAATATTTAAACCAATCTTTAAAAAGATTAGATACTGATTATATAGATTTTTATCATATGTGGGGTATTAACTTAAAGGAGTATATAGAAAAAATAGATAAGAAAAATGGACCCTTATATGAAGCTTTTAAAGCAAAAGAAGAAGGATTAATTAAGCATTTAAGTTTTTCTTTTCATGATGCTTCTGAAAATCTATTTAAATTAATAGATACAGGACATTTTGAAACAATGTTAGTTCAATATAATTTATTAGATAGAAGAAATGAAGAAGGGATAAAATATGCAATGGAGAAGGGATTGGGTGTGGCAATAATGGGTCCTATAGCAGGTGGACGATTAGGAAAACCTTCTAAAGTTATCCAAAATATATTACCTAATAAAATCTATGGCAGTAATGAATTAGCATTAAAATTTGTCTTAGCTAATACTAATGTAACAACTGCATTATCTGGTATGGAAAATATAAAAATGTTAGAAGAAAATGTAAATATAGCTGATAATAGTGGATATTTATCTGATAAAGAAGTTGAAAATGTAAAAAAGGCTATGGAGGAAAAGAAAAGTTTAGCTAACTTATATTGTACAGCTTGTAAATATTGTATGCCATGTCCTGAAAATGTAAATATAGCTAAAATTTTTAAATTAATGAATTATTATAGGATATACGATATAAAAAATTATGCAAAAAAAGAATATAAAAAGCTTGATGGTAGTAATAAAAAAGGAAGTAAAGCAGAGGCATGTATTGAATGTGGAGAATGTGAAAGTAAATGTCCTCAAAATATAAAAATTGTTAGTCAACTTAAGGAATGTTCTAAAGCATTATCTTAAAACTAAGGGTATTTTTCCCTTAGTTTTTTTAAAGGATTAGAAGTATAAATAATATTAAATATAAACATACTATAACTATATGAAATGTAAATAAAAAGGAGTGTTAGTATGGAAAATAATCAAGATTTTGGGCAAATTAAAAAGAAATTTAAAGATTCAGATTTACAAGGGAAAATAGAGATCTATACTACTACACAGGGACTTACAGTAGATCAATTTAAGGAACTATTAAGAATGTTTCCAATTCAGCATCTAGATAAATTAGAAAGAGCTATGGCATAACCCGGGTATCCCGGGTTTTTTTTTAGATATTTTATTTAAAAAATATATATGATATTATTAAATTATATTTAAACATTAAATATAAAGGGTATGAATTATATAACATTTTTATTTTTATCGAGGTGTGTAATAAATGGAACAATTAATAATTGAATTTGCTAAAGATATAGTTTCTAATAATATTTTATTATCCTATCTTTTCTTTTTTGTTTCTCAATCTTTACAAATATTATTCCCACCATATCCTGGAGATATGGTATTAATTATAGAAGGATATTTAACGGAGTTTTCTAATATTAATTTGATTTTAGTTATGTTAACTGCAATTTTAGCTACTTCATTATCATCTATATTATTATATAACATTGGTAGAAAAGAAGGCTCTATTATATTAAAGTCAAAATTAGTGAAATATTTATTTGATACTGAGAAAGTCAATAAGTTAAGACATTTATTTGATAGATTTGGAGCTATGGTGATTATAGGGAGTAAATTGATACCAGGAATCTTTTCTCTAACAGTATTATCAGCAGGTATATTTAAAGTTAAAAGAAGGTTAGCTTATGTTTCTATAGTTATTATTACAATAATACATCACGGAATTTTAATAATTCTTGGAAAGATTTTAGGAGAAAATTGGACGTTGATATTTTATAAAATTAATCGATATAACCGTATAATTATTATACTAGCTATTATTGGATTTATTTTATATATTATTTTATTAAAGATCAAAAATAAATTGTTTAATTAGTTTGGGGGAGAAAAATGAAAAAATTTAGTCCTATTTTTAGTATTTCACTATATGTATTTTTATCATTGTTTTTGCTATTGATTAGTATACAGTTAGTAACCTTTGATATTGAATTTTATAGTGATAAATATGAAGAATATAATATCTCTAAAAAAACAGGAGTAAAAAGTGAAGATTTATTAGATATAACAAATGATCTATTAGAGTATCTTAAAGGAGAAAAGGAAAATATTATAATTTATAAAAAAGTTAATGGAGAAACACAAAAGATATTTCAAAAAAGGGAGTTATTACATTTAGTAGATGTGAAAGAATTATTTTTAAAGGGATTTAAATTAAAAAAATTATCCTTAGTAATGGTTATAATATCAATAAGTTACTTTCTTTTATTTAATAGAAAGCTTTTAAGTAAAAACTTAATAATAACATCATTAATACCAATATTTTTTATACTAGTTTTATTTATATTAATGACGTTAGATTTTAATAAGTATTTTACATATTTTCATAAAATATTTTTTACTAATGATTTATGGTTATTAGATCCTAAAAAGGATATTTTAATACAAATGTTACCTTTGGATTTCTTTTATAGTATAGCTAAAAAAATATCTTTTTATTTTATAACTCAATTATTTTTGATCTTCCTATTAGGACAAGGATTAAAGAGAAATGTTTATAATTCTTTAAAAAGGAAATAATCTATAACCATAGGAGGTTATAGATATGAAAAAGAAAATTAAAGAGTTAATTAATCAGATTAAAAAATACACAGATAATATCAAGTTAAGAAGATATTATATTGAAAATACAATGGAGGGAAGATCTTATTTTGCGATTTTTTTAGATTCTTTAGTGATTAAAGTTATACTTTTTATTTTAGGTTTTATATATTTTCTTATTAGAACTAATAGCTTAGGATTTACTGTTACTATTACAGTACAACTTATACTTTTATTTTGGATAATTAATGCAAGAATTAAAAAGAGTAGATTAAATACAGCTAAAAAAGAAGTGTATGATAAAGTTGCAAAGGAAAAGATTTTTGGAGATCTAATAAATAAAACCCCTTATGAATATTTGTCATATTTAAAGTCAGCTTTAGAAAAATATAAGGTTGAAGATATAAAATTGTTTCATCAAACAGACGTTGATATGTTGGCAAATTTAGATGGTAATAGAATTGGGATTAAATGTTATCAATATAATAAAGATTATAAAGTAAGTAGTAATCATGTTAGGGAATTTTTTCTTACTTTAAATAAGATGGATATTAATGAAGGAATAATTATAACCACTTCTACTTTTTCTGAGGATGTAAAGGAGATATTACCGAAATTAAAGGATCATGGGAAATTACATTTAATGGATATAGATGAGATAGTTAAGCTATTTAAACAAGTTGAGTTATATCCTTCAGATAATGATATTAAAAAGATAATATTAGATAAAATATCGGATAGAAAAAGAAAGATGAAGGAATATAAAAATGAAATTTTATCAAAGAGTAAGATTGGGAAGTATTTTTTAATAGGTTTAATTATATATTTATGGGGTGGCTTTACACCTTTTGAAACCTATTATAGTTTAGTAGCATTAATACTAATTTTATTAGCTATTATATCCTTTGGAAAATATCTTTCAAGTTTTATTTATGTAGATAGTGCTAATGAAGAAGAAATACTTTAAGTATTTATAAATTAGAATTTTTATTATAAACTTAATTTGTCAAAAAATACAGAGTAGGGATGCGTTAAGTGTTAAGGAATATATTAGTAGGATTAAATATAATACCTATGCATGCAATAATAATATATACGTTTTCTAAATTTTTTAAATATGCTAAATAGCTACTGGTAACCCAGTAGCTTTAAGTTTGTAATAAAAGTTTATTTAATATAAAATGATGTTGAACAATTGATAGGGGGAAATTTAATGAAAAAAGTACTTGCAATAATGGGTAGTCCAAGAAAAAATAAGAATACTAATATTTTATTAGATAGTGTAATTAAAGGGCTTAAAGATAAAGATGCGATTGTTAAGAAAGTTTATCTAAGAGATTTAGAAATTAATCATTGTATAGCGTGTGATTATTGTGCTAAAACAGGCAAATGTAAATTCAATGATGATATGGTTCAATTATATGAAGATTTTAATAAAAGTGATGGAATTATTATAGCATCACCTCTATATTTTAATTCTGTAAATAGTATAATTAAAACTATGATAGATAGATGTCAGGCCTATTGGTCTAGTAAATATGTATTAAAAAAACCAAGTATTGATGTTAATAAAAAAAGGGTAGGTTTATTTATATCAGCGGCAGGAGCACCCCACCGTAAAGATCAGTTTGAAGGGTGTAGACCAGTTATTAATTTATTTTTTAAAGCTGTAAATACTGAATATAGGTATAATTTATTTTTGTCTAATACTGATAAAATTAATGTTTTACAAAGAGAAGATAAATTAGAAGAAGCTTATAATATTGGTTTTAATTATTTTAAGGAGTAAAACTTATTTAATAAAGGGTATAATAAAAAGGTAATTAGGTTAAAAGTAGGTGATATGGTGGAAGTAGTTAATATAGACATTAAGAATAGGGAATATAAAATATTTATTGGTAAAAATAATTTAAAAGAAATACATAACATATTAAAGGAAAATGATATTAATAAAATATTTATTATAACTGATGAAAATGTATCAAAATTGTACTTAAATAAATTACTTAAATATTTAACGGACTATGAAGTTCACTATCATACTATTAAGCCAGGAGAAAACAGTAAATCTTTAGATACTGCAAGTTTAATATATGAAAAAATGCTTTCAAAAAAGTGTAATAGGAAAACTCTTTTATTAAGTTTTGGTGGAGGAGTAGTTGGAGATTTAGCAGGGTTTATTGCTTCAACTTATATGAGAGGTATAGATTTTTTTCAGATTCCAACAACTTTGCTTTCTCAAGTAGATAGTAGTGTAGGAGGAAAAGTTGGAATAAATCATTTAGGATATAAAAATATTTTAGGAAGTTTCTATCAACCTAAAGGGGTTTTAATAGATATTAATTTACTTAATACATTAAATAAAAAAGAAATCACCTCTGGGATAGGTGAGTTAATAAAATATGGATTGATTTTAGATTATGGGTATTATAAAAAAATTTATAATAATATTAATGAGATATATAGTTGTAATTCTGACTTATTGAAAAATATAATTAAAGAAGCAATTATTTTTAAAAAAAGGATAATAGAGTTAGATGAATTTGATAGAAACATTAGGGCAATATTAAACTTTGGTCATACAATAGGACATAGTATAGAAAGTTTATATAATTTTGATGAATATAACCATGGAGAAGCAGTACTATTAGGTATATTATATGAAGCATATATAGCATTGTTAAAAGGAGTAATAGATAATAATTATTATAATGAGATATATAATATTACAAAAGTAATATCTCCAATTAAATTTAGTGAAAAAGAAATATCCAAATTACTTAATATAATGGAAAATGATAAAAAGAATAGTGAGGGGAGTATTGTATTTATTCTTCCTACAGGTAAGGGAAATGTTAAAATATATAATGATATTAATAAAAGCTTAATAGTTAGAAGTCTTAAAGAAGTAAAAGATTATAAAAACTTTAGAAAATGAAAATAGTGATATAGGTAAAGTTATACTTAAAATTGCCATAGAGCAATTATAATAGCTCTATAGCTAATTAAGAAGCTAAAGTAGATTATTATAACTTTTAAGTATTTTAATTACTTCATTTAGTGACGGTAATCTACCTTCAATAAGAATTTTATCATTAATCACTAATGCTGGTAATTTTTTCACACCTAAGTTTTTGATTCTTTTTTTATCTCCAATAATTTCTAAATTATATTTTTTCAGATTAAGTTTATCTATGGCCCCATTAACTATGGGAGCTAATTTAGAAATACTTGTACTTCAACAAAATGAATCTAAGATTTTTATATCCACATTTATCCCTCCTGCTTTTAACATTATGATATTAAAATTGTTAAAGATAATCAAATGGATTGACTTATTAATATAGTAATGTTAAACTTCAAGAAACATAAAAAGTGGGGGTATTAATGTGGATATATTAAGGTGTAAGCTAAGAGATGGGAATATATTAGTATTAAGAGAAGTAGAAGCTAAAGATGCTGAAAGTATAATTGAGTATGTAAATAAAGTAGCTGGAGAGACGGATAACCTTACTTTCGGAGAAAATCAATTTAATATAACCCTTAAAGAAGAGAGAAAAATATTAATAGAATCAAAAAAGAGTGAAAATTCTTTCTTTTTATTAGCCATTATAAATGATCGAATTGTTGGAATGTTAACCTTTAGAGGGGGTAAAAGACCCAGGACTAAACATGTTGGAGAATTTGGAGTTTCTGTTTTAAAAGAATTTTGGAATCTAGGTATAGGAAAGAAAATGATAATAAATTTAATTAAATGGGCAAAAGATAATAAAATAAAGAAAATTAATTTAAGAGTACGATCTGATAATGAAAAGGCTATAAAGTTGTATAAAAATCTAGGTTTTTTAAAAGAAGGAGTAATAACTAAAGAGTTATTTATAAATGGTAAATTTTATGACGCAGTAGCTATGGGCTATTGTATTGAATAACTAAGAATTTGATTTTTAATCGAAAAAGAATTATAATTTATTAGTGTGCTTGATAAATTATTTCTACAAAAAATTTGATAAATTATAAATTATAAGGAGGATTACTTATGAAAAAGGAATTACCTATAGCATTATCTAACAAACATATTCATTTAAGTGAGGAGCATATTGAAAAATTATTTGGTGAAGGTTATGAACTTAATAAGATTAAGGACTTATCCCAGCCAGGACAATATGCAGCGGAGGAAAAAGTAGATATAGTTGGACCTAAAGGAACACTAAGTGGAGTTAGAGTATTAGGACCTGCTAGAAGCAATACTCAAGCTGAAGTTTCTTTATCAGATGGATTTAAATTAGGAGTAAAAGTACCTATAAGAGATTCAGGAGATTTAGATGGAAGTCCTGGAGCAAAAATTGTAGGACCAAAGGGTGAAGTAGAAATAGACAAAGGAATAATAGCAGCAGCTAGGCATATACATATGCATACTAAAGATGCTGAAGAATTTGGTGTAGAAGATAAAGATAGAGTTAAAGTTAAAGTTTCAGGAGATAGAGGAGTAGTATTTGAAAATGTATTAGTAAGAGTTAATGAAAAATACGCACTAGAAATGCATGTTGATATAGAAGAAGGAAATGCATGTGCTGCTAAAAATGGTATGAAGGTTGAGTTAATTAAATAACTGGAGGAATTTTAATGAAAAATATTGCAAGTTATATAGATCATACGATCTTAAAACCTGATACCACTAAAGATAATGTAAAAAAAGTTTGTAATGAAGCAAAGGATTATGGTTTTGCATCTGTGTGTGTAAATCCTTATTATGTTAAATTTGTTAATGAACAGTTAAAAGGTTCATCTGTTAAAGTAACTTCAGTTATTGGTTTTCCACTGGGAAATTCCACTAAAGAAGTAAAAGCTTTTGAAGTTAAAAAAGCAATAAAAGATGGCGCAGATGAGTTAGATATGGTAATAAATGTAGCTGCATTAAAAAATAAAGAATTTGATATAGTAAAAGAAGATATAATAGCTGTGATAAATGAAGCAAATGAAAAAGCTTTAGTTAAAGTTATTATAGAAACATGTCTTTTAGATAATGACGAAATAATAAAAGCATGTAAAATTGCTAAAGAGGCTGGAGCTGACTTTGTGAAAACATCAACAGGATTTAGTACAGATGGAGCTAAAGTTGAAGATATAAAATTAATGAGAGAAACAGTAGGTAAAGATATGGGTGTTAAAGCTTCAGGCGGCATAAGAGATATAGATAAAGCAGAAAAAATGATAGAAGCTGGAGCTACTAGAATAGGAGCAAGTTCCTCTGTAGCTATAGTAGAAGGAAAAAAAGGAAAATCAGATTATTAAAAAAGGTAGATGAGAGTCTACCTTTTTTTAATGTCTATTCTATTGACATAACTTTAATTCGTAATTTAAAAGATTCAAACTAAATAATGTAATTATATGAATTATTTTACAATAAATTACAAAAAGGAATTCATGAATTTTACTAGAATATATATGTAAATCGTTGTTTTAAAGAGGAGATGGTTTACATGATACAATTCAGTAAAAAAGATAAAGATAAGGTTTTAAAGTCAATAAAAGAAGGTAATATAGATGTAGCAGATGTTAGTTTCTCTAATCTTATAGATACTATTTTATTAGAAATGAAAAAATTAAATTTATTAGATGATTTAGATAGTGCTTTTGAAGAAAAAAGAAAAAGAAATTTAAAAATACCACTTAACACTATACTTACTTTAGCTATAACAGCTAAAATGAAGTTAAAAACCAGTTTAACTGATATTCCATTTGCAATTACTGACTCAGAATTATTATCTGAAATAGGATGGAATATTTGGGATAATGATAGAGATATTGAATCCGGACTTTTAGAAGAAGGAACTATAAGAAACTTGGTTTCTAAGTATTCTAGTGAAGAAAGTATAGAAGCATACAATAAATATGTTCAAGATTTTGTAATGCCAAAACTTAATATAGCTCCTCAAATTCATATTTTAGATTGCACTAAAATAAATGTAGATATAAATAATTCAAACTATGAAAAAGCAGAAGTAATTAAGGATAATGGCGAAGCCATTAGGGGGTATAAATTAGCTAGTTTAAGAGGATTATTAGATGACTCTGGGATTATAGAAGAAATAGAATTTGGACCTATTAATATCCATGATTTAGAATTAAGTAAAGATCTTTTACTTAACTCTAAAGTATTAAAAGAAGGCGATATTTTAATTAATGATAGAGGTTTTATTTCAAGAGAGGTTATCAATACTTTAAAAACTGATAAGAAAGTAGATACCTATGTGCCAGCAAGAAAAAATATGAGTATCTATAAGGAAGCTGTAAAGATAGCAAAAGCCGAAGGCAATTGGAGAAAATATCCTAATAAAAAAAGAACAACTCAAGAAATTCAATTTGTAAAGGATTTAGGTGTTTTTTGGGAAAGTAAAGACCCAACAAAAGATGTACCTTTAAATGCTTGTGTAGTACATGATAAAAAAATTAACAATTATTTTGTATTTTTATCTACAGAAACTAATTGTAGCGCTAGACAAATAGTAAATACCTATGAGTTGAGACCTGAAATAGAAGAAGACTTTAGACAAATAAAAGATTTTTGGAAACTTGAAGATTTTAAAAGTACAAAATATGATTTTATAACATTTCATATAGTGACATTGTTGATAGGATATATGTATTTTCAATTATTTAAAAATACAGAAAAAGGGAGTAAATATTCTAAAAAATCCTTACCTGTAGTATTAAAAAATTATACAGAAAAGAAGAAGTCTAAGTCTGTAGTTATATATTCTGGTCAATATTTTGGTATATTTACTTTTCTAGAGTTTATGAAGTTGTATGCGAACTGTAGTGAGGAAGTCAAAGGACTCCTCGAACCGACCTTAGCTTTAGTATAACAGAAAATAGTGGGGATTTTAATATTACGAATTGAAGTTGACATAAAAATAAAGTTGACATATAATATAAGTAAATACTACGAAATGCGAAATGTTCAACTAGCAAAATAATCATGGGTGGTATAAAATAAATTGTTTTTTTTTACGTAAAATACTTCGTTATACGTAATATTTATAAATTAAATAATTTAGATAAAGGTTAAAAAGGAGGAGTTTTATTATGAGATTTAAGGTTAAATTAAAAAGTTATTTGTTTAAAGGAGTAGCAAAAATATTTAATGGATATTGTAATAGGTTTTTATATAACAATAATTCTAAAGAAGTAGGAAACGTTATAAAGGATTTAGCTTATGGAGAACATAGTAAACAAAAACTTGATGTCATAATTCCTAAGGGAAAGGGTCCTTTTTCAGTAATAGTTTATATACATGGAGGTGGTTGGACTGTTGGAGATAAGAAAAGTTATGATAGAATAGTGAGAGAATATGCAAATAGTGGATATTTAGTATTTAATATAAATTATAGATTAGCACCTAAATTTAATTATCCTAGTCAGATACAAGATATTTCTAAAGCTATTTATTTTGCTTATAAAAAAGCATCAGAATATAATGGGGATTCAAGCGAAATGTTTTTAGCTGGGGATTCAGCAGGGGCTCATTTATCTAGTTGGTATGCTGCAGCGTTGAATAAAAAGATATTATTTAAAGCTATAGATATAAAAAATATTATACCAAAAGATGCTTTAAGGGGATTATTATTATTTTATGGCGCGTATAATGTCAACGAAAAAAATGATTTTAAAGTTCTTTGGTTTTCTGTTGATGATATGATTGAAAGTTTTTTAGGAGATAGAATTGATGTGTGTAAAGAAAAATCCTTAAATATTTCTGTTAATAAACATATTACAAGGGATTATCCGCCTGTATTTATTTCATCAGCAATAAAGGATAAACTTCATTCACAATCGGTAAAATTTGAAAAAATACTTAAACTTAATAATATTTATCACAAAACATTTTTCATCTCAGAAGATATTGACCCTAAAGCAGATCATAGTTTTTTGAATTTTAATAAATTACCTAGTAGTAAATTGGCAATTGAAAAATCAAAGGAATTTTTAAATGAAATAAAGCTTTTAAGTTCATCATAATAATAAAATAATTACTTGATGTGGTTTACACTATAGACACTAATTCATATATCTAATAAAAAAGGAAGCTTTAGATTTATGCAAATGTATAAATTACTATTGACAAAGTAAGATTAAATAAATATAATATAATTAACTTAAAAATATAAGAAAACATTAATAAATATCCAGTGATAGGAAGAGTATATATAATATATGTTTATAGCGAGCTAGAGTTGGTGTAAGTCTGGCAACATGATTATATAGAAGAGAGTCCAGGAGGATGCTTTCTGAAAATAGTAGGTCAGCACGGTTTCCGCCGTTATAGGGTAGAGTGGGTAATAGTACCAAAAAGAGTGGTAACGCGGGCAACTCTCGTCTCTTAATAAAGACGAGGGATTTTTTTATGCATAAATATAAAGTAGAGACACTTTTAAATTTTTTTTAGGAATATACTTCACTCTGTAACTTTAACGAATTAGATTAATAAAGTAAAATATATTATTAAGGACAATCTAAAACCCCCTCTTAGTTGTCCTTAATAATGAAATAAATAGGAGGGTAATGATGGATTTTAATTTTTTAAATGATTATTTTATGTTCTTTATACATGGAGCAAAAATAACATTGCTATTATCAATATTTACTATTTTTTTAGGAGTTTTAATGGGTATAGTATTAGCACTTTTAAGGTTGTCAAACAATGTAGTTTTAAAGTCTATATCAGCTGCGTATATAGAATTTATTAGAGGGACACCTCTTTTAGTTCAATTATATATTGTGTATTATGGATTACCATTAATCGGGATCGAGTTTCCTGATATAGATGCTTTAGGTAGCAGTTTTCCTGATTTAATGTCTGGTGTAGTTGCATTGTCTCTTAATAGTGGGGCGTATGTCTCTGAAATTATAAGAGCAGGTATTCAGGCAGTAGAGAAAGGACAAATGGAAGCATCAAGATCGTTAGGATTAACATATGGAATGTCAATGTATTATATAATTTTACCTCAAGCATTTAAAAATATTTTACCAGCTCTGGGTAATGAGTTTATAACTATTATTAAAGAGTCAGCTATAGTTTCAATAATAGGAATACATGATTTAATGTATAACACAGACATAGTAAGGGGAAACACATATAAACCCTTTGAACCATTAATAATAGCTGCAATAATGTATTTTATTATGACTTTTACACTTTCAAGGTTAATTGGTTTTGTTGAAGGGAGGTTAAAGGTAAGTGATTAATGTAAATGATATGAATAAAAGTTTTGGAGATTTACATGTTTTAAAAGATATTAATATGAATATAACAAAAGGCGAAGTTGTAGTTATAATTGGTCCTAGTGGATCAGGGAAAAGTACTTTGTTAAGATGTTTAAATTTATTAGAAGTTCCCTGTGATGGTAAAATAACTTTTCAAGGAATAGATATAACAGATGAGAAAAATGATATAAACAAATTAAGACAGGATATGGGAATGGTCTTTCAACAATTTAATTTATTTCCTCATAAAAATGTACTTGAAAATATAACTTTAGCACCAATGAAATTGAAAAAAATAAATAAAGAAAAAGCTGTAAAAATTGCTATGGATTTATTAAAACAAGTTGGACTAGAGGATAAACATTTTACTTATCCTAATCAATTATCGGGAGGACAAAAACAAAGAATTGCAATAGCAAGAGCTTTGGCTATGTCCCCGGATGTAATGTTATTTGATGAGCCAACATCAGCACTTGATCCTGAGATGGTGGGAGAAGTGCTACAAGTAATGAAACAATTAGCATCTGATGGTATGACAATGGCTATTGTAACCCATGAAATGGGTTTTGCTAAGGAAGTTGCAGATCGAGTAGTTTTTATGGATGAAGGAAGTATTGTTGAAGTTGCTGAACCAAAGAAAATATTTAGCAATCCAGAAAATCCTAGAACAAAGAATTTTTTAGGAAAAGTATTATCAGTATCATAAAAAAGCTGACCAATATGGTCAGCTTCTTTAATGGAATGAAATTATTTTAATAAATTAACTAAATTTTTTAACATTATCTTAATTAATATATAACGGTTATATATTAAAATAGTACAATTAAAATATAGAAAAATAAAAATGTATTGATGAATTTATATGCCTTATAGACTTTGTAGGTAAAAGGAGATGAACACATGTTAGTGAACACTCATAGGCTTATTGGTCGAAATGTGTATGACAATATCTAAAGACTATTAAATATTAAACTTAATAGAAATAGTTTTATTTATGGAAATGTTAAACCTGATTTAGTATATAGATTATCATCTAAATCCCATTGTATGAATGATCCTTTATATTTTGTTATAAATGAAATTAATTTTGAACAATTCTCTATAGACTTAGGAGTTATTGGACACTTTTTATGAGATTTTTTTGCATTCCACATTATTATAATGAAAAATTTAATGGCATATTTAGACATGTAAATTATGAATATAAACTTCACAAACATTTTAAAAAGTTAGATAAATGCGGATTATTGAACTAATCAAAGTTAAAAATAGATAGTTTCATTAAAGGTACTGCTCTAGAAATAATATTTATCTAGAAGATAGTTATAAAAAAGAAAATATTAATATAGAAAATGATATATACTACGCCTTAAAAGTCTCGACATCGGTTAGCTTCTACATACTACAGCTTTTCACTAAAATATATAACAATAAGATTATAGCATAGTAATTTAATACAGGTATTAAAGTTATTTTTAAAATTTTATGTGTGATTTAATAAAAGAGAATTTCTAAGAATAAAAATAAAAGGCCATTATTTAGTTAATACTAAATAATGGCCTTTTTATATGTTTAAAATATTTTAATGTGCATTTATTAAACATTAAATCTAAATATAACAACATCTCCATCTTTCATTACGTAGTCTTTTCCTTCTAACCTAAGTACTCCTTTTTCTTTGGCATTAGAATAACTACCAGCTTCTTTGAGTTCTTTGAAAGACACTACTTCAGCCCTTATAAAGCCTTTTTCCATATCCGTATGGATTTTACCCGCAGCTTGTGGAGCCTTTGTACCTTTTTTAATAGTCCAGGCTCTTGTTTCTTTCTCGCCTGCTGTTAAAAAGGATATTAATCCTAATAGTTTATAACTTCCTTTAATTAATTTATCTAGGCCTGATTCTTTAAGACCAACTTCTTGTAAGAATTCTTTTTTATCTTCATCTTCTAATTCTGCAATTTCTGATTCTATCTTTCCACAAATAGTTATTACTTCTGAGTTTTCTTCATCTGCATGGTCCCTAACAGCTTTTAAGTGTTCATTTTCTTCATTTGCTATTATATCCTCTTCAGAGATATTAGCAGCATATAATACAGGTTTGTAAGATAGTAGGTTAAGTTGTTTTACAAAATTATGTTCATCTTCATCTAAATCTAGACTTCTAGCAGGTTTTCCATCTTCTAAAACACTAACTATCTTTTTTAATATATCAACCTCTTTAAGTAATGATTTATCACTTTTAGCCATTTTTTCAATCTTTGTTAACCTTTTAGTCATTATCTCTAGGTCAGAAAGTATTAATTCAAGATCTATAATTTCTATATCTCTTAACGGATTTAAATTACCTTCAACGTGGGTAATATTTTCATCTTCAAAACATCTAATCACATGAACTATTGCTTCTACTTCCCTTATATGGGCTAAGAATTTGTTTCCTAATCCTTCACCTTTACTAGCACCCTTTACTAAACCAGCAATATCAAAGAATTCTATTGCCGTTGGTATTCTTTTTTCAGAATCAAACATTTTTTCTAAAATGTCTAATCTTTCATCGGGCACTGAAACTACTCCAACATTTGGTTCTATTGTACAAAATGGATAATTTGCTGATTCAGCCCCTGCAGATGTTATAGCATTAAAAAGAGTACTTTTACCTACATTTGGCAGGCCAACAATACCTAATTTCATAAATATCTTCCTTTCTATAGTTAATAATAATTATATACTTTTATAACACTAGAGTAAATTATACATTAATATTAACCTAACTTCAAATATTTATCTTTAAAATAGGGGAGTATTTGTAATGTAAATTAACTTAGAATAATTAATATATAAAGTTTAATAATATAAATACACTTAATATATAAGGAGGTGACATTGACTTAAAGAAATTTATAAGTCAATACCTAATAATGAGAAGAGAAGAAGAAATAGCTTCAATAATTTCCTTTGTTGATGAAAATCGTGAATCTACAGCTAGTAAAATAGTATGTGGAAAAATTCTTGGAGAAAAGGATAGAAAAATTGATGATGGTATGGTTAGAGAATTACATTCTAGATTACCAAGAACAAAAGGTGACATTATAGATGATTGTTACCATATAATTAGTTAATAGAAACTACACATTTTGTGTAGTTTCTGTACTTTTTGACTATTTTTATAGGAGTAAAATATTACATTTTAAAGTAATTAACATAGTTTTAACAATCGCTTAACTATTTCTAAACACATCTTTTGCCGTTAGTTGCTATACTTTTATTTGTAATCGAAATAAAATTGATTTAAATATGAAAGGGGTTATTAAATGAAGTTATTTATGAATTCAAAAAAATTAGTTTTAGCACTTGTAGTACTTATTGCATTAGGATCTTTAGTAGGTTGTGGAGCTAGTAATGAAGAACCAGCTAATGAAGAACCAGCGGAGTCAAGTTCAGAAAATGGATTATCAGGAACAGTGGAAGTTGTTGGATCAACATCAGTAACACCTATAGCAGAAAAGCTTGGAGAAGCTTTTATGAAAGAAAATCCAGAAGTTAAGATAAATGTACAAGGAATTGGTTCTACAGCTGGAGTTAAAGCAGCCAATGATGGAACAGCAGATGTTGGAATGGCTTCTCGTAACCTTAAAGAAGGAGAAAAGGAATGGGGCTTAGATGAACATGTAATTGCATATGATGGTATAGCAGTTGTAGTTCACCCAAGTAATGGAATTTCTGATTTAGATAAAGATACTATAACAAAGATATTTAAAGGTGAAATAACAAACTGGAAAGAAGTAGGTGGAAACGATAAAGCCATAGTAGTTGTAAGCCGTGAAGCAGGATCAGGAACAAGAGGTGCATTCGAAGGAATAATGAACCTTGAAGAAGAAAATGACAAGGGTAAAGATGTAAGTGCTGTTACAAAGGATGCATTAATAGCAGAAGGAAATGGAGCAGTAAGAGCAAATATTGCAAAGAAAGAAAATGCTATAGGATATATATCTTTAGCATATATGAATGATACAGTAAAGGGATTAAAAATAGAAGGTGCAGAACCTACAGTAGCTAATATAGTTTCTGGAGAGTACAAAGTATCAAGACCATTTTTAATGTTAACAAAAGGTGAATTAAGTAAAGAAGCAAAAGCTTATTTAGACTTTATCATGAGCGATAAAGGACAAGAAGTAGTATCAGAAAGTCTTATACCAGTAAATAGTTCAGATTCTGAAGCTAAAGAATACAGCGGAACTGTAGAAGTCGTAGGATCAACATCAGTAACTCCAATAGCACAAAAGCTTGGAGAAGCTTTTATGGAGAAACATTCAGATGTAAAGGTAAATGTACAAGGTATTGGGTCTACAGCAGGGGTTAAAGCAGCAAATGATGGAACAGCAGATGTAGGAATGGCTTCTCGTAACTTAAAAGAAGGTGAAAAAGAGTGGGGCTTAGATGAACATGTAATTGCATACGATGGTATAGCAGTTGTAGCTCACCCAAGTAATAAAATATCAGACTTAGACAAAGAAACAGTAACAAAGATATTCAAAGGTGAAATAACAAATTGGAAAGAAGTAGGCGGAGACGACAAAGATATAGTGGTTGTAAGCCGTGAAGCAGGATCAGGAACGAGGGGTGCATTTGAAGGAATAATGAGCCTTGAAGAAGAAAATGACAAGGGTAAAGATGTAAGTGCTGTAACTAAGGAAGCTTTAATTGCAGAAGGAAATGGAGCAGTAAGAGCTAATGTAGCTAAGAAAGAAAATGCAATTGGATATATATCTTTAGCTTATATGAACGATACAGTTAAAGGAATAAACATAGAAGGAGCAGAGCCAACTGTTGAAAATATAATGGCAGGAGACTATAAAGTATCAAGACCATTCTTAATGTTAACAAAGGGAGAAGTAAGTGATGTAGCAAAGGGATATTTAGACTTTATTATGAGCGAAGAAGGACAAAAGATAGTAGCTGAAAAGTTAATCCCTGTAAAATAGTATAACCTTAAAGCATTAATGAGTAATTTTATAGACTCCACAATAAAGTGGAGTCTATGTGTTGCTCTTTTTCCATGTTAAGATTTTGGAGGTGAAATAATGGAATCAAGGGAAGAAATAAGACAAAGTGTTAAAAATAGGGAAGATTCTATGGAAGAGAATAAGTTGCAAAATTTTATTGAAAAGATTGTTGAAAATATATTTTTTATTTCCGCTTGTATGGCTATTATAAGTGTTGCTGTGATTTCAATTTTTATATTTTATAAGGGCGGACCTGCCATATTTCAGATAGGTGTTAAGGAATTTTTAACAGGAACAACATGGCAGCCATTAGGTGATTATTTTGGTATTTTACCGATGATTATTGGTTCTATCTATGCTACTATAGGAGCAATAATAATTGGAGTACCTATAGGGATTTTAACAGCAGTTTTTATAGCTGAATTAGCACCGGAATGGATACAAAATATAGTAAGACCTTCAGTTGAGTTATTAGCAGGAATTCCTTCTGTTGTATACGGCTTTTTTGGGTTACTTGTTTTCGTACCATTTATAGCTGATACTTTAGGAGGAGCTGGTAATAGTTTATTAGCAGCAAGTGTTATTTTAGGAATCATGATATTACCTACAGTAATTAATATATCTGTTACTTCGCTAAACTCTGTACCAAAGGAATATAAAGAAGGATCATTAGCAATGGGTGCAAGTCATATACAAACAATATTTAAAGTAATGATCCCAGCAGCTAAATCAGGGATTTTGGCAGCTGTTATTTTAGGAATAGGAAGAGCTATAGGAGAGACTATGGCTGTAATATTAGTAGCAGGGAATACTCCATTAATACCAGATTCTTTAACTGATCCTATAAGGACTATGACGGCAAATATAGCCTTAGAAATGGGATATGCATATGGATTACATCAAGAAGCTTTATTTGCTACTGGTGTTATATTGTTTATTTTTATTATGATTTTAAATATAATGTTAAATTTATTTACCAATAAGGCAGGTGAGTAAAATGAGTAATAGAAAATTAAAGGATAATCTAACAAAGATATTAATATATGCTGCATCTTTATTAACAGTTGGTGTATTAGCATGGATTTTAATATATATTACTATAAATGGTATAGGTGAAATTAGTTTAGAATTTTTAACATCTGCTCCTGAAGGAGAAAGTGGGGGAGGAATTTTACCTATAATAATAAACACTTTATACATCATATTATTAACAATAGTTATATCAACTCCAATTGGAGTATTTGCAGCTATTTATCTAGTGGAATATGCTAAACCAGGTAAAATAGTAAGAATAATTAGATTTGCTACAGAAAGTTTAGCAGGTATTCCATCTATAATTTTTGGTTTGTTTGGATATATATTTTTTGTAACTGTTTTAAATTTAGGATGGTCAATTTTATCGGGAGCCTTGACTCTTAGTATTATGGTACTACCTACAATGGTAAGGACCACTGAGGAGTCTTTAAAAGCAGTACCTGATGCATATAGAGAAGGAAGTCTTGGTTTAGGAGCATCAAAACTAAGAACTATAAGAAAAGTAGTGTTACCTAGTGCTATACCTGGTATAGTAACAGGGATAATTTTAAGCATAGGTAGAATTGTTGGGGAATCAGCAGCAGTTTATTTCACAGCAGGAATGGTTTCAAGACTTGCTAAAGGATTCCTAGATTCAGGTAGAACTTTAGCAGTACACATGTATTTATTAGCTAAAGAGGGAATTTCCTTTGAAAAGGCATTTGCAACTGCTTTTGTTTTAGTCGTTATAATTTTACTAATCAATTTTAGTGCAAATAAAATAGGTGCATCTTTAGATAAAACTAAAGTATAGAAATTAAGTCAGGGGTGATATTATGAATAAAACAAAATTATCTGTTAAGAATTTAAATTTATTTTATGGAGACTTTCAAGCATTAAAAAATATAGATTTAGAAGTTGAAAGCAATAAAATTACTGCTTTAATAGGACCATCAGGTTGTGGTAAATCAACATTTCTTAAAACTTTAAATAGAATGAATGATTTAGTTGAGAATGTAAAAATTGAAGGAAAAGTATCTTTAGATGGCGAAGATATATATAATAATATCGATGTAATTAAATTAAGAAAAAGAGTAGGGATGGTCTTTCAAAAGCCAAATCCGTTCCCTATGAGTATTTATGATAACGTAGCTTATGGACCAAGAGCCCATGGTATTAAAAGAAAAGCAAAGTTAGATGAAATAGTTGAAACTAGTTTAAAACAAGCGGCTATTTGGGATGAAGTAAAGGATAGATTAAACCAAAATGCTTTAGGATTATCTGGAGGACAACAGCAAAGGTTATGTATAGCCAGAGCTCTAGCTGTTAATCCAGAAGTTTTATTAATGGATGAACCAACTTCAGCATTAGATCCTATAGCTACTCAAAAGATAGAAGAGTTAACTGAAGAACTAAAAGAAAAGTACACTATAGTTATAGTTACCCATTCTATGCAACAAGCTGGTAGAATATCAGATAATACTGCATTTTTCCTTTTAGGAGAAGTTATTGAGTTTAGTGAAACGGCAAAGATATTTTCTAATCCAGAGGATAAAAGAACTGAAGATTATATAACTGGAAGATTTGGATAAAGGAGGGAGTATATATGAGAAAGTTTTTCGATCAAGAATTAAATAAACTACAAGAGTCTTTATTAAAGATGGGAGCTATGGTTGAAGATGTAATAGACTTAGCTATCAACTCTTTAATTAATCAAGATATCAAAAAAGCTGGAGAGGTTATAAAATTAGACGATAAAGTTGATGATATAGAGGTAGAAATTGAAAAGAAGTGTTTAGAATTAATAGTATTACAACAGCCTCGAGCTAAGGATTTAAGAAAAATCAGTTCAATACTAAAAATTATAACTGATTTAGAAAGAATTGGAGACCATGGTGTGAATATAGCAAAAATAACAAAAAAAATAGGTAATGAAGAATTTATAAAACCATTGGTAGATATACCTAAAATGGCTGAGTTAGCGAAAAAAATGGTTAAAAATAGTATTAATAGTTTTTTAAATGAAGATATAGAATTAGCTAAGAAAGTTGCAATAATGGATGATGAAGTTGATGATATATATGAAAGCATTTATGTAGAATTACTAGAGATGCTGAGTGAAAATAAAGATATTATGGAACAGGTAACTTATTTACTGTTTATCGGTAGATACTTAGAACGAATTGGAGACCATACAACAAATATATGTGAAAGAATTATATATATGGTAGATGGAGAAAGAATGAGTTATTAGAAATCCCACATTTGTGGGATTTTTTATTTTGGAAAATTTTAAAATTAATAAAACTAATAAAATTTAGTAAAAGAGAAAAAATATTATCAGGAGGTGAAAAGATGAAAAAAACTTTTAAAAATTTAACAATATTAACTTTAACTTTATTAATTTTAGCGTCTTTAACTATTGCCTGTCAACCTCAAGAAAAACCTAATCCTAATGATGATTATGATATGGAAGATAATAATATGAATAATAACATGGATATGAATAACATGGAGATGAATAACAATGATTTATCTTCAAGGGCTGAATCTATAGCAAATAGTGTTGTAGATTTAAGTGGAGTTAATGATGCGTCGGTTGTTATAACAAATAATACCGCTTTAGTTGGAGTTAATGTTACAGGTAATAGAGATATGCTAGATACAGAAATAAGAGATAGAGTTAAAAATGTAGTTAAAAATGTAGATAATGAAATTGATAGAGTAGTTGTAACTGCTGATACAACAATGTTTGATAGAATAGATAATATAGCTCAAAATATTAATAGAGGAAGAAATATAACTGATTATAGAGATGAAATTGATAATATGTTAGAAAACATTGATTCGGCATTATAAAGCTTTATAAAAAATCCGGTCTAAGGCCGGATTTTTTCATATATAAGCCCTGTAGACATATTATATACTAATAATTGTTTTTTAGGGGTGTAAATATGAAAAATTTAAACTTTTTTAAAGATAAATTTTTATATGTTTTTTTGTTTGTTTTTTTCACTGTCATGTTTTTAGCCTACTCTTATCCCTATGAAAATACTTTTTTGGCATTAGGAATTTTTGGTTTCTTTATGTTAGTTAAAAATATATCTAAATATAAAAAAATTAACCTTTTGATTTATTTTTTTATTCTAATATTTATATTTTATTTTACTAGCAATTTATTTTTATATAATAAAAGTTATAAGCTAGATATAGCTAGAGATGTTACTAAAGTAAAAGAAAAAAAGGCGGTTTTATTAGTATATAGGGGAGAAAGTGAAAAATATAATATAAAAACTGAAACTTATAATATTTTTAATTCTAATGATACAATAAAAAAAATATTTACTCCCTTTGTTTTATATAATAAAAAAATAAATTATAAAAGAATTGGGAAAAGTAATTATATAAATAATACTTTAGAGGTTAAAAATAAACTTAAATATTCTTTATCTGATAATTACAAAGTGTATTTAGGATATTTATATTGTGAAAGTTATATTGAAGAAAAAATAATGGAAATAGCTAATGAAGGGTACAAAAGAATAATAGTTGTCCCAGTTTTTCTTACTGAAGGGAAAGAGTATTTCTTATTAAAAGAGAGAATTGAGTCATTAAAGCTATTTAATATTAGTATTAAATATACTTCGCCAGTTTGGAATAGTGAAAAAATTATTAATTCATATATTAAAAAAATTTGGTCAGATGTAAGTAAAAGAAAAATTAAAGATCCAGGAATTATAATAATAGGGAGGGGAGAGAAGGAACAAAATAGAATTGAGTACATAAATTCCGTTAGACAAAATTTGATGTTTAGAAAGAAAATAAAAGAGTTTTTAGAAAAAAAACTTGATTTTAGTGATAGAAAGATTAAACTAAGTTGGTTTGATTATATGAAACCAGGGTATATAACGGAAATAGATACTTTATTTGAATATGGAGTTAGTGACATATTTTGTGTATTAACAGAACCAGATGTATTTAATATTGAAAATAGTAAAATGTCAATAAAAATAAAAGAAAAGTTAGATATACCGGAAGGTGTCAAGGTAAGGATAATTGATGGATTTATAAAGGATGAAAATTTAATAAATGAACTTAAAAAAAGAATAGAGTTTGTAGATTTACAAAACTGGAGTAACTAAGGAGGTATAATTTTGAGTTTAGAAAGAATAAGAGAAAAATTAATGGAAGGAATATATCTAAATGTAATTAAAACAAAGAAATTTAAATCAAATTCAATCAGTTTTTATTTTATAAGGAACTTAAATGAAAAAGAGGTAACAAAAAATGCGTTAATACCTTTAGTTTTAAAAAGAGGAACAAGTTCTTATGAAAATGCCATGGATATAGAAAAGAAATTAGAAGAGTTATATGGATCAAATCTTAGTATTAATGTAAATAAAAAGGGAGAGAAGCAGGTTTTAAGATTTACAATTGAAGGTCCCCATAAAGATTTTATAAATATGAAAAATATTTTTACTGAGCAGTTAAAAATTTTAAGAGAAGTTATTTATAATCCAATATTAGAAAATGGAGTATTCTTAGATAAATATGTTAAACAAGAAAAGAATAATTTAAAAAAGAAAATTAAAGGAAGGATTAATAATAAAAAACAATATGCAGTAGAAAGATGTATAGAAAAGATGTGTAAAGAAGAAAAATATAGTTTATATAAATATGGGTATATTGAAGATTTAGATAATATAAGTTCTAAAAAATTATATAAACATTATAAAACTGTTCTAAAAAGGAGCCCTATTGAAATAAATGTAGTAGGAAATGTGGATAGTACTTTTGTAAAAAATTCTATTGAAGAAATATTTACATTTGAAAGGGAGGAAATTATTAATATACCTAGAGAAGAGATTTCAAGGGAAAATATTAAGGTTAAAAATGTAAAGGAAGAACTAGATATAAATCAAGGCAAATTAACTATTGGATATAGAACTAATATTCCATATGAAGACAAATTATATGAAGCATTTTTAGTAGGAAATAATATATTAGGCGGTGGTCCAGATTCTAAGCTTTTTATAAATGTTAGAGAGAAAGAAAGTTTAGCCTATTATGTATTTTCTAAATTATTAAAGTATAAATCATTAATGCTTATAACGAGTGGAATTGAATTTCATAAATATGAAAAGTCCCTAGATATAATAAAAAAACAAGTTAATCAAATGAAAAAAGGAAATTTTAATAATGATAATATAACCCAGGCGAAAAATGCGATTATAACTTCGGTAAAAAGTTTAATTGATGATAATTATAGTATTTCTGAATTTTATTTAACTCAGACTTTAACCAAGGATAAAAGGAATATAGATGAAATAATTAAGGATATAGAGAATGTATCTAAAGATGATATTATTAATGCTTTTAATAAAATAGAGTTAGATACTATATATTTTCTTAAAAACAAAGAGGCAAATAAGGAGGAATAAACTTGTCTATTGATGTAAGAGAACAAAAAAAACTAAAGGAAGCTTTATACTTTAAAGAATTAGATAATGGTTTGAAAGTATATTTTATTCCAAGAGAAGATTATACTAAACAATATGCTGTGTTTGCAACTAATTATGGTTCTAATGATAATAAATTTATACCCTTAGGCGAGGAAGAACCTATTACAGTACCTAAAGGCATAGCACATTTTCTTGAACATAAATTATTTGAAGAAAAAGAAGGTAATATATTTTCTAAGTTCTCAGATTTAGGTTCTTATGTTAATGCTTATACAAATTTTAATCAAACTGCCTACTTATTTTCATGTAGTGATAAATTTTATGAAAATTTAAAACTACTTGTAAAATTTGTACAAAATCCTTATTTTACTGATGAAAATGTTAATAAAGAAAAAGGCATAATAGAACAAGAAATAAAGATGTATGATGATAATCCAAATTGGAAGGTTTTCTTTAATTGTTTGAAGGCGATGTATGTAAATCATCCAGTTAAAACAGATATTGCAGGTACAGTAGATAGTATAAAAAAGATTGATAAAGAAACATTATATAAGTGTTATAATACTTTTTATCATCCAAGTAATATGGTATTATTTATGGTTGGGAATATTAATTTTGATAAAGCATTAAATGTAGTTAAAGAAAATATTGATAGAGATATTAAAGAATTTCACGGAGAGGTAAAAAAAATAACAGAAAAAGAACCTACTACTATTAATAAAAAGATAATTGAAGAAAAGTTAAGTGTCTCTAATCCACTATTTAATATAGGATTTAAAGATATTGATTTAGGTTATACAGGTGATGAGTTATTAAAAAGGCAATTGACTACAAATATATTATTAGATATGCTATTTGGAGATAGTACAAAGTTTTATCAAAGTATATATGATGAAGGTTTAATATCAGGTGATTTTGGAACTCAGTATATAGGGCATGAAAGTTATGGCCATTCCATCATTGCAGGAGAGTCAGATGAGCCTAAGAAAGTTTTAAAAAGGGTTAAAGACCATATTATAAACCAAAGAGAAAATGGATTGAATAAAGAAGCATTTAATAGAAATAAAAGAAAATTAATAGGATATTATTTAATGGACCTTAATTCAGTAGAATTTATAGCAAATAATTTTATCAAATACCATTTTAATAATACATCTATATTAAGTTATTTAGATATCCTAGAAAACATTAATTATAATGATGTAAAAGAACGTTTTGAGAATTTATTTGATTTAGATAGATTATCTATTTCTATAATATACCCTATATAATTGACTTAATGTGAAATTAGAAATATAATATTCTGTATGGATAGCTACTAGCTTACTAGTAGCTAGACTATTTTAAAGGAGGTTTTACAATTGGATCCAGTGGCTTTTGAAGTATTTGGTATTGCTGTTAGATGGTATGGAATATTAATCTCTCTTGGATTATTATTAGGTGCTTTAATAGCTTTAAGAGAGACTAAGAGAATAGGATTTGACGACGAAAAACTTATAGATTTATTAATATTTGCAGTTCCAGCTGCAATTATAGGAGCAAGATTATATTATGTAATATTTTCCTGGGATTATTATAAAGGGGATATTATGAAAATAATAAATATAAGAGGCGGAGGACTTGCCATTCACGGAGGAATAATAGCCAGTGTACTTACTGCAATTATATTTTGTAAAATAAGAAAGATAAGTTTTTGGCAGATAGCTGATATAACTGCTCCAAGTATTATACTTGGTCAAGCAATAGGAAGATGGGGAAATTATATAAATAAAGAAGCCCACGGAGGACCTACTGATTTACCATGGGGTATAATGGTGGAAGGTCAAAAAGTGCATCCAACATTTTTATATGAATCATTATGGAATTTTTTAGTTTTTATATTTTTATTATGGTATAGAAAAAATAAAGTTAAGGTTAAGGGAGAAGTTTTTTTATTATATCTTATTTTATATTCCACAGCGAGATTTTTCATAGAAGGATTAAGAACAGATAGTTTAATGTTTGGTGGCTTTAGAGTAGCTCAGCTAATTAGTATAGCAATAATTATAGGTTCAATACTTTTATTTAGTTTAAAAAGAAAAGGCAAGAAAAATGTATAAAAAGATATTTTTTTCTGTTTAATACAACAATAGGAGAAAATTGAAATTATTAGCAGAAAAATGAAGATATATTATGTCTAATTAGAAATATAGGTGTAAATGCAACCATAGGGAAATTGACATATTTTGTATTTTGGATGTAAAATATAATCACTTTTAAAAAGGAAGGTGATGTTGTGACATTATTAGAAAAAATTGATTTATTAAGGGACAAGCTTAATAAATCAATAAGCGATAATAATAGTTATGAAAAAATTTATAATCTAAGTATAGATTTAGACAAATTAATTACCCTTTATTATCAGAGTTTAGATTGTGAAGAAATAAAAAGTATATAAATAAATAAGAAAAACCCACTTTCCTTATTTAAAATAAACCACAATCCACCACAAATTAAATTGTATATTAGTACACGCATTTTTTGCGTGTATTTTTTTTATGGGATAAAGCACCACCATATATAGAGTATTAATAAAAGTAAATTTATAATTAAAAATTATATTAATTATCTGGTTCAAATGGCTAGGTTTACTGCTGTTAACAATAGGACTAGGGTCTTATAACAATATATATATAATTTTTTTTTAGTATATAGAAGGAATTTAAAAATACTTATAGAATTAGTTAGTGTGGTTTAAAGTGGTAGGAAGTGGGGGAGATTACCTCTAAGTGGGGTGTGGTGTAATGTTTATTGGTGAATATCAACATTCTGTAGATAAAAAAGGAAGAGTTATAATTCCAGCTAAGTTTAGAGAAAAATTAGGAGAAACCTTTATAATGACTAAAGGTTTAGATAACTGTCTTTTTATCTACCCGATGGATGAATGGAAAATATTAGAACAAAAATTAAAAACATTACCACTTACTAGAAAAGATGCTAGGGCATTTGTAAGATTTTTCTTTTCTGGTGCTAGTGAATGTCAACTAGATAAACAAGGAAGAATATTAATACCTAGTAATTTAAGAAATCATGCAGAAATTTTAAAGGATTCTGTTATTATTGGTGTTTCTAACAGAGTTGAGGTATGGAGTAAGGAAAAATGGGAATTATATAATGATGATGATGATTTAAGTTATGAAAATATAGCAGAAAAAATGGCAGAATTAGGTATTTAAAAATAATTTGAGGTGAATATATTGGATTTTGAACATGTTTCAGTTTTATTAAATGAATCTTTGAATGGATTAAAAATAAATAAGGATGGTATATACGTAGATGGGACCTTAGGTGGTGCAGGCCACTCTAAAGAAATAGTTAAAAAATTAGAAAAAGGAAAATTAATAGGAATAGATCAAGATTTGAATGCAATAGAAAAAGCTAAAAAAGAGCTTAAGGGTTATGAAGATAAAACCATTATAGTTCATAATAATTTTAAAAATATAAAAAATGTACTGAAAAAATTAAATATAGATAAGGTAGATGGTATTTTATTAGATCTTGGAGTTTCATCCCATCAGCTTGATGTTGCTGAAAGGGGTTTTTCTTATAATAAAGAAGCTAGATTAGATATGAGAATGGATAAAACACAGGAGATGTCTGCTTGGAATGTGGTTAATGAATACTCAAAAGAAGCTTTAGAAAAAATTATTAAAGATTATGGAGAAGAGAGATGGGCAAGTAGAATTGCTGAATTTATAGTTAATGAAAGATTAAAAGAATCAATTGATACAACTACAGACTTAGTAGATGTAATTAAAAAAGCAGTACCAAAGGGCGTAAGAAGAGAAGGTCCCCATCCAGGAAAAAGGACATTTCAAGCTATAAGAATAGAAGTTAATCAGGAATTAGAAATATTAAAAAGAGCAATTATTGATATGGTTGATGTATTAAAACCTAAAGGTAGAATTAGTATAATTACCTTTCATTCATTAGAAGATAGAATAGTAAAAAATACTTTTAAATATTTAAGAAAAGATTGCATATGTCCTAAAGAATTTCCTATTTGTAAATGTGATAAAGAAAGGGAGATAAAAATAATAACAAGAAAACCTATAGAACCATCAGAAGAAGAACTTAGTGAAAATAGAAGGTCTAGAAGCGCTAAATTAAGAATAGCAGAAAAAGTTTAAAGTTCTAAAAACAAAGGGGAGTGAATAAAATTGTTAGTAGCGAAAAAGGAAATTAAAACTTACAGAGAATATGATTCTAATAAGGTTAATAAAAAACCTAAAAGAAAAACTAAGAAACCAAAATATAAATTTAAAATTTTCCTTTGTGCTACTATTGGACTTGGAATATGCATTGGGATTTTATTAAGATATGCATATATAACAGAAATAAAATATAATTTATTAGAATCAGAAAACCAAATAGTAGAATTAAAAGAAAAAAAGCAAAAATTATCACTCCGTTTAGAAGAAGTTAAAGAATCAAAAAACATAGAAAAAAGGGCCATAAATGAATTAGGTATGGTTTATCCTGATGAAGATCAAATAGTATATGTTAATGTTACTAAGATAAACAATGAAGATATAAATTCTAGTAATAATAAAAACTTCTTATTAAAGTTTTTTAGAAATACCTTTGCAAAGATAATAAATATATTTGATGTCTTTTAAGGGGGAAATAATGTGTCATCTCCAACTGTGTCTACAAAAAAAAGATTAATATTAATGTTGTTTGTAGTTTCTATAGCAATGTTTGCTTTGATAGGAAGAATTGGTTATTTTCAAATAGTAAGAGGTGACGAATTAAAAAGAAGAGCTTTAGAACAATGGACAAGAGATATACCTATTGAGCCAAAGAGAGGTATAATTTATGATAGAAATGGAAAGAAATTAGCTATAAGTGTAAGTACAGATACAGTTTGGTGTAATCCAGCTGAGATTAATAAAAAGAAAGCTAAAGATATAGCTAAAGATCTTTCAGACATTCTAGAAATTGACCAAGATATTTTATATAAAAAGATAACTAAAAGACAAAGTTCAACATTAATAAAAAGATGGATTGAAAAACAGCAGGCTGATAAGATAAGAAATTTAAATATTAGAGGAATAGAAGTTGTTAGTGATAATAAAAGATATTATCCATTAGGTAATTTTGCATCCCATATACTAGGTTTTACTAATGTTGATAATGAAGGTCAATATGGCGTTGAAAAGACATATAATAAATACCTAACAGGAATTCCTGGTAGATGGATAAAAACAGTAGATGGAAGACAAAAGGAATTACCATATAATAATGAAAAAATATATGAACCTGAGGATGGTTTAGGCGTTGTATTAACATTAGATGAAACCATACAACATTTTGCAGAAAAATCTGCTTTAGAAGCTTTAGTTAAAAATAAAGCTAAGAATGTTTCAATAATTGTTATGCAACCAAAAACAGGAGATATATTAGCATTAGCAAATAAACCAGATTATGACCCTAATGATAAGACTAAATTGCTATTTGACCCTAAAACACCATGGATGCCGTTAAATGAACAGGAGATGAATTATTGGGAAGATGTTCCTTGGAGTCAAAAGGAGAAATTAGTTTATGATAGTTGGAGAAACTTCCCTGTAAATGATTTTTATGAACCCGGGTCTACATTTAAAATTATTACAGCAGCGGCTGGACTAGAAGAAAATGTAGTTTCACCGGATAGTCAATTTTATTGTGATGGTTATGTACAGCAGGTAAAGGGAGCAAATATTAAATGCTGGAGATATTATAATCCCCATGGGAGTCAAAGTTTTGTTGAGGGAGCACAAAATTCTTGTAATGAGGTTTTTGTGGAAGTAGGATTAAGATTAGGTCAAGAAAAAATGTATAAGTATGTAAAAGGATTTGGTTTTGGAGAAAAAACTAGAATAGATTTAACAGGAGAAGCTTCAGGTATAGTTAATAGTCCTGATAATATGAGAGAAGTTAATTTAGCAACTGTTTCTTTTGGGCAAGGAATCTCTGTTACTCCGTTACAACTTATAACAGGAGTTTCAGCGGTAGCTAATGGTGGAAACTTAATGGAACCTAGAATAGTAAAACAATTAGTTGATAATAAAGGAAATATTAAAAAAACCTTTGAACCTAAGAAAAAAAGAAGAGTTATATCAGAAGAGACTTCTGATACTATGTTAAATATATTAGAATCTGTAGTGTCGGAGGGAACAGGTAAGAAAGCCTATGTAAGAGGCTATAAAGTAGGAGGTAAAACTGGTACAGCACAAAAGGTTATAGATGGAAGATATGCTAGTGGAAAGTATATAGCATCTTTTATGGCTGTTGCACCTACTGATGATCCAGAGATAGCTGTATTAGTTGTAATAGATGAACCAAGCAATGGAATATATTATGGTGGACAAATAGCTGCACCAGTTGCTGGTCAAGTTATAAAGGATAGCCTTAATTATCTAAATATTAAACCAGATATTAAAGAAAATAAAGATAGTGATGAAGCGACAGGATATGTAGTTATCCCTGATGTTAGAAATAAAACCATAACTGAAGCAGGAAAAATTTTATCACAGTTAGGATTAGAATATAGTACAGAAACTTTAGATGTACAAAAGAATACTATTATTATAGATCAAGTTCCATTTCCAGGAACTAAGGTTAAAAGAGGTTCTATGATAGATCTTTTTGTTAATACTAAATATGAAAGGGATAATACTGTTATAGTACCTAACCTTACTGGTAAAAATTATAAAGAGGTCACTAACATGTTAGATAATTTAAGTTTAAGATATAAACTAGAAGGTGAAGGAATCGTTACAAATCAAAAACCAAACGCAGGTACAAAGGTAGATTATAATTCTCTTATAGAAGTAAAATTTGATAATGCTAATCATGATTAACAAAAGGTAACTTCTGACTTAAAGTTGGAAGTTGCCTTTTAAAAAGTGTATTTGTTGTGATATTATCTATAGGGAAGATAAAACATTTGTGAGGTGTAGATATATGAAATTGAATAAATTGATAGATTCTCTTAATCCAGTATATATAAAAGGAGAAAAAGATAGAGATATTACTAATATTTATTATGATTCTAGAAAGGTAACTGATAATTCTATATTTATAGCAATAAAGGGTTTTAAGGTTGATGGGCATGATTTTATTAAAGAAGCGATTAATAAAGGTGCTAAAGTTATAATTATTGAAAGGGATATTGAAATCAAAAATGCTGATATTACGTTGATTAAAGTAAAGGATTCAAGAAAAGTTTTAGCAAAAGTATCATCGAAATTTTATGATAATCCATCAAAAAAAATAGATTTAATAGGTATAACTGGAACTAATGGCAAAACAACAACAACTTACTTAATAAAATCAATTTTAGAAAATGCAAATAAAAATATTGGCCTAATTGGTACTATAGGCAATATAATAGATGGTAAGATTACTAAATCTAAAAATACAACTCCAGAATCTTTAGATTTACAAGAAGCTTTTTACTCTATGGTAAAAAGTAAAAAAGATAGCTGTATAATGGAGGTATCATCCCATTCATTAGAATTACAAAGAGTCGAGGATTGTGAGTTTAATATAGGAGTTTTCACAAATTTAACTCCTGAGCATTTAGATTTACATAAAACTATAGATAATTATTTAGAAGCTAAAATCAAACTTTTTTACAAAACAAAAAATTGTAATGTAATAAATATAGATGATCCATATGGAGAAAGGATTATTAATGAAATAAAAGAGTTAAAAACTAAGCTATTAACCTATGGAATCGATAAAGATGCAATGATAAGTGCAAAGGATATTAATATAAAAGCAGATGGAGTAAGTTTTTCTTTAAATACTCCTAAAGGTTCAATAAATATAACTATGAACATACCAGGGAAATTTAGTGTATATAATGGATTAGCTGCAGCAGCTAGTTGTTATGCTTTAGGAATTGATTTAAATACAATTAAAAAAGGCTTAGAAAATGTTAAGGGAGTTAAAGGTAGATTTGAAGTTATTCCTACAAATAAAGACTTTAATGTTATTATTGATTATGCCCATACCCCAGATGGCTATGAAAAAATATTAGAGACTGTAAATGAATTTGCAGAGGGTAGAAAAATAATCATATTTGGTTGTGGTGGTGACAGAGATAAAACTAAAAGACCAGTAATGGGGGAAATTGCAGCTAAAAATACTGATCTTTGCATAGTAACAACCGATAATCCAAGATCTGAAGATCCAAAGGAGATAATGAAAGATATTGTTAAAGGAATAGAAAAAGTTAATGGAAATTATATAACAGTTGAAAGTAGAGAAGATGCTATTAAGTATGCTATAGAAAATCATAAAGCAAAGGATGTAATACTTTTAGTAGGAAAAGGACATGAAACTTATCAAATAATTGGTGAAAATGTATATCCTTTTAATGAGAGAGAAATTGTTTTAGATATACTAAAATCTCAATAATAACTTAGGTAATGACTTAATAAACATGAGAGGAGAAAAATTATGATAGATATTAAAGATATAATAAGAGTAATAGTTATATCTTTCGGGATTACAATTATTTTAGGACCAATTATAATACCACTTTTAAAAAGACTTAAGGTTGGCCAAAATATTAGACAAGAAGGACCAAAAACTCATTTAAAGAAAAGCGGTACCCCTACTATGGGAGGTATAATGATATTAGCAGCAGTTTTAATTACAACGTTAACTTCTGGTGTATTAAATAAAGATTTATTTGTTTTATTAGGGGCTACTTTCGCCTTTGGAATAATTGGATTTGTAGATGATTTTATTAAAGTTGTTTTAAAAAGATCTTTAGGTTTAAGAGCATATCAAAAGCTAGTAGCTCAAATATCAGTTGCTGTTATTTTAGCTTTATATCAATCAAATATTTCAGCTTTTGGAACTAAAATAATTATACCTTTTATGGATAATGTACTTTTAGATTTAGGACCTTTATATGTACCATTTATAGCCTTTGTAGTTGTAGCTACAGTAAATAGTGTGAATTTAACAGATGGTGTTGATGGATTAGCATCTGGAGTTACATTGATTGTTTTATCTTTCTTTAGTTTAATATCTTTAAAGTTAGGGGCAACTACAATAGCTATATTTTCAGCAGCCCTTGCTGGAAGCTGTTTTGGTTTTTTAAAGCATAATGCACATCCAGCAAAGGTTTTTATGGGGGATACAGGTTCTCTAGCCTTAGGAGGAGCTGTAGCGACAATTGCAATTTTATTAAATATATCCCTTATTATACCCATAGTTGGAGGAATATATTTTGCTGAAGCATTATCAGTTATTTTACAGGTTACTTCTTTTAAACTTACAGGTAAAAGAATACTAAAAATGAGTCCTTTGCATCATCATTATGAATTGAAAGGTTGGAAAGAGACAAGAGTAGTAACAACCTTTTGGTTAACTACAGTTGTTTTATGTTTTGTAGGGATTTATGCATTGAGATATTTTATATAAAGTAGGTGAATTTATTGAAGATTGAAAATAAAAAAATATTAGTATTAGGATTAGGAATAAGTGGAATTTCCACTGCTAAAGCCTTAACTAAAATGGGAGCTAATGTAATCATTAATGATTCAAAATCAAAAGAACAATTAAAGGAACAATTAAAAGATATTAAAGATATTAACGCAACATTTTATTTAGGAACTAATAGTATTGATTTAAGTGATGTTGATTTAATAATAAAAAGCCCAGGAGTCCCTTTAGATGTGGATATAATTAAGGAAGCTAAAAACAAAAATATTGAGGTAATAACAGATATTGAATTAGCTTATAGAATTAGTAAGAATAACTTTATTGCAATAACTGGAACTAATGGAAAAACAACTACAACTACTTTAGTAGGAGAAATATTTAAAAATTCAAATAGGAATTGTCATGTTACTGGTAATATAGGAGTTGGAATACTTTGGGAGTTAGTTAATTCTAAGGAAGATGAAAGCTTTATTATAGAAACTAGTAGTTTTCAATTAGAAAGCATTAAAAATTTTAAGCCTAATACAAGTGTAATTATTAACGTTACTTCTGACCATATTAAATGGCATAAGAATTTTGATAATTATTTTAATGCTAAAAAGAAAGTTTATTTAAATCAAGATAATAAAGATTACACTATATTAAATTATGATGATCCATTACTTAAAAGTTTAGATAATGAAATAAAATCGAATGTTATATATTTTAGTCAGAAAGAAGAATTGAAAAAAGGTATATATATTAAGGATGAAAACATAGTTATTAATGATGGGAAAAATATCAATAAAGTAATGAAATATAAATATATAAAAATACCAGGCAAACATAATTTAGAGAATGCTTTAGCTGCTGTGGCAGTAGCCTGGGTAAATAATATAGATATAGATGTAATTAAAGATACGTTAATTAATTTTGAAGGTGTAGAACATAGACTAGAATATGTAGATAATATAAATGGAGCAAAATATTATAATGACTCTAAAGGTACTAACCCTAATGCATCCATGAAAGCCTTAGAAGCATTAAATGCACCGATTATACTCATTGCAGGTGGTTATGATAAGGGGAGTGAATTTAAAGAGTTTATAAAAGCTTTTAATGGAAAGGTAAAGGCTTTAATTTTATTAGGTGAAACAAAAGAAATTATTAAAGAAACTGCGATTAAATTAGGATATAATAATATATATTTAGTTAAAGATATGAGTAATGCAGTTAAAAAAGCATCTTTAATAAGCGAAAGAGAAGATAATGTATTATTATCACCGGCTTGTGCAAGTTGGGATATGTATAGTAGTTATGAACAGAGGGGAAAAGATTTTAAGAAGTGTGTATATAATTTAAGGAGGATTTAAGGATGTCCAAAAGAAGGGCTAGTGATTTCACTTTGATGATAGCTACTATTTTACTTGTTTTTATAGGAATAATAATGGTATTTAGTTCAAGTTTTCCTGAAGCTTTACATAAGAAAAATGATGGATATTATTTTTTGAAAAGACAAGTAATTTATAGTATAATAGGTTTCTTTGTAATGTTATTTTTTATGAATTTTAATTACTGGACATTAAAAAAGTTATCTAAACCAATATTTATTTCATGTATTGGACTAACTGCTTTATTATTTACACCTTTAGGTATAACGATTAATGGAGCTAAAAGGTGGGTTGATTTTGGTTTTTTTACATTTATGCCCTCGGAAGCAATAAAATTAGGTTCAATAATATTACTTACTTCTTTTCTTTCAAAGGGAAATAAAAGAATAAGAAATATTAAAAAAGGTGTATTACCTGCTTTAATTATTATAGGTTTATCCTGTGGACTAATATTAATTCAAAAGGATTTAAGTACAAGTGCAACATTAGGCCTTACATTAGTAACTATACTTTTTATTGCAGGCATGAAAATCTATCAGTTAGTATTTTTAGCTTCATTGGGAGGAGCTTTAGGAACTATTGCTATTGTTTCTGAGGAATATAGAATGCAAAGGATAATGTCATTTACTGATCCTTTTGCATATTTTACAGGTGCAGGATGGCAGGTTGCACAATCATTATATGCCTTAGGTTCAGGAGGTTTATTTGGTGTAGGTTTAGGTCAAAGCAGACAAAAGTTTTTCTACATTCCAGAGCCATATAATGATTTTATTTTTTCTATTATAGGGGAAGAATTAGGTTTTATTGGTTGTGTAACTGTAATATTATTATTATTACTAATAATATGGAGAGGAATCCGAATAGCTTTAAATTCAAAGGATGCCTTTGGTTGTTTATTAGCCTCAGGTATAGTAGCTTTGATAACTATACAATCGATGATACACATTGCAGTGGTTACATCTTCTATTCCTCCTACAGGAATACCACTTCCCTTTGTTAGCTTTGGAGGGACTTCACTTTTAGTTTTCATGTCATCTATTGGAATGTTACTTAATATATCAAGATATACAGAATTAGATAGGAGTTGAAATATATGAAGTTTTTAATAACAGGAGGAGGAACAGGAGGACATATAACTCCTGCTTTAGCTATAGCAAGAGAAATAAAAAACAATATAAAGGATGCAGATATATTATATGTAGGTACTGAAAAAGGATTAGAATCTGAATTAGTTCCTAGGGAAGGTTTTAAATTTGAATCGATAAGAGTAAAAGGTTTTAGAAGAAAAATTTCTTTAGATACTTTAAAGTCTTTAAAAGAATTATTATTAGGATTAAATGATGCAAGAAAAATAGTAAAAAAATTTAAGCCAGACATAGTAATAGGAACAGGAGGATACGTTTGTGGACCTATGGTTTTAGTAGCTAGTTTGAAAAATATTCCTACAATGATACATGAACAAAATGCACTTCCAGGGGTTACAAACAGAATATTATCTAAATTTGTTGATAAGATAGCTGCAAGTTTTGAAGACAGTAAGAAATATTTTAAAAATGAGAGTAAAGTAGTTGTTACAGGAAATCCAATAAGAGAAGAATTTATTAAGATTAATAAAGATAAAGCCTATAATAAAACATCCAAAGATAAAAATAAAGATTTTATTTTAGTTCTTGGTGGCAGTGGAGGGCAAAGAAGTTTAAACAATGCTATGTTAGATTTTATAGATAGAAACTTATATAATTCTAATATAAAAATATTACATGTTACTGGAAAAAGTCATTATAATAATTTTATAAAGAAATTAAAGGAAAAAGGTATAAGTAAATTGAATGATAATATAGAAGTTGTACCTTACTTTTATGAAATGGCTTCAGGGTTAAAAAATGCAGACATAGTAATAACTAGTGCAGGAGCTATAACTTTAGCTGAAGTTACAGCTGTAGGTGTTCCTACTATATTAGTACCAAAAAGCTATACTGCTGAGAATCATCAAGAGCATAATGCTAGAGCCCTTGAAAAAAAAGGAGCAAGTAAAGTAATACTAGAAAAAGATTTAAATGGAAAAATTTTAGATAAAAACATAAAGGAATTACTAAAAGATAAACAGAAATTAAAAGAGATGTCAAAGGCTAGTAATAAACTTGCAAGAATAGACTCTACAGAGAGAATTTTTTGTATAATAAAAAAACTTATAAATAATAACAATTAAGCTTTAAGTAACACCTTATGGGAATGTGCATAAAATGGTAATATATCATTGCTACATAATGGTTAATGCATATTCTGGAGGTGTGAAAATGGCTAAGTATATTATAGAAGGTGGCCAAAAATTAGTTGGAGAAGTTACAGTAAATGGTGCAAAAAATTCAGTGCTTCCAATATTAGCTGCCACTGTTTTAAATAATGATACTAGTACAATATTTAATGTTCCAAATATAAGAGATTTTAAAATAATGATAAAAATATTAGAATCTGTTGGATGTAAAATAGAAGCTATGGATAATTTCTTAACTGTAGATTCAAAAACTTTAGATAAGATAAGAATACCAGAAGAATTAGTTCGCGAGATGCGTTCTTCGATAATTTTAATGGGAGCTATGTTATCAAGGTGTGGGCAAGTAGAAATATCCTATCCAGGAGGCTGCGAGATAGGTCCTAGACCTATAGATCTACATTTGAAAGCTTTGAAAAGTTTAGGAGCTGATATAAAAGAATCCCATGGTTTTATTTATTGTAAAGCGGATAAATTACATGGGGCTGAAATCCAATTAGATTACCCAAGTGTAGGAGCAACAGAAAATATAATGCTTGCTTCAGTAAAGGCTAAGGGAACTACAATAATAAGGAATGCTGCTAAGGAACCAGAAATATTAGATTTACAAGATTATTTAAATAAAGCAGGGTGTAAAATATATGGAGCAGGTACTAGTGTTATAAGGATAGATGGAGTAGATAAATTAAATAGTGTAGAACATACAATAATTCCAGATAGAATAGTTGCTGGTACTTATATGGCTGCTTCAGCTATTACAAGTGGAGAATTAGTAATAAGAAATATAGAGGTTGAACATTTACAATCAATAATTGCAAAACTAAGAGAGGCTGGATGTTTGATATATAATAATTGCACTACATTGAAAATTATAGGCCCAAAAAATCTAGAGGCAGTAGAATCAATACAAACTCTACCTTATCCAGGATTTCCAACTGATATGCAAGCACAGATGATGGCCCTTTTAACAATAGCTAATGGAACTAGTGTATTATCTGAAACAGTTTTTGAAAATAGATTTAAACATGTGAGTGAACTTATAAGAATGGGTGCTAATATAAAAACAGTTGGTAAGGTTTGTGTAATTAAAGGTGGAGATGGTTTATTAGGAGCTAAAGTAACTGCTAAAGACTTAAGAGGGGGAGCAAGCTTAGTATTAGCAGGATTAGCAGCTAAAGGAACAACCATTGTTGATGATATATACCATATTCAAAGGGGATATGAGAATTTTGCTAACAATTTACGTACTTTAGGAGCAGACATAAGAAAAATTTTCTAGCAGCTATTAGCTGCTTTTAAATAAGAAAAATAAGTACAAGCTCCAAGGAGGATTATTATGGGAAGTACTAGGATAGATAAGAAAATTAGAAAAAAGAAATTAGGACTTATAATTATCATATTTTTATTATTATTAGCTACTTTTATAGTACTTTTAACTTTAACTGATGTATTTAATGTTAAAAAAATTAATATTTTAGGTAATAATAAAATAGAAGAGAAGAAAATACTATTAGCCTCCGGTGTTAATATAGGAGAAAATATTTTTAAAATAAACACTAATATAATTGAGAAAAATTTGCTATTGCATCCTTATATAAAAAGTATTAAAGTAGATAGAAAGCTACCAAGTACTTTAATAATAAATATTACGGAAAAAAAGGAATTATTGGCAATAGAATACATTGGTTCCTATATTTACTTGGATGATGAAGGTAAAATATTAAGTATACTAGCCGATAGTAAACATAAAGATGTACCGTTTGTAACAGGCCTAAAAGTAGAAAAAGCTAATGTGGATGAAAAAATAGTACTATCAGATTATAAAATTGATGATATAAGTGTTTTAGCTAAAATATGTAAATTAAATGGTATATATAGTGAACTTTTAAAAATTGAGTTTATTAAAGATAAAAAGATTAGGTTATATATGAAGGCAGGAACGAAAGTTGCACTGAATGACTTAAATAATGTAAAATATAAATTGAGCTTTGTAAAGTCTATGTTAAGTGATTTAAAACAAAGGAATGAAAACTCAGGAACAATACGTTTTGACAAAGGGGATAATCCAATATATGTAAAAGGACAATAACCACAGGAGGATATAATATGAGTAATTTTAAAAGTAAGATAGCAATTATAGTGGTTAGTATAATATTAGGGATTATACTTTCTATTCAGCTTAAAACATTAAAAAAAGATTCCTTAAATAGTCATTTTCCTCTACAGAGAAATAAGGAATTAGCAGCTGAACTTAATAAATTACAGGAAGAAAACAACAAATTAGTGAATCAAGCTAATACTTTAGAAGATAAAATACGAAAATATGAAAGTAATGTTTCTGAAGAAAGTGATTATATAAATGAACTTTCAAAGGAATTACTTAAATATAGAATGTTTTCAGGATATGAAAAACTATACGGACCTGGAATAGTATTAACTATAGATGATCCTGAAGGAGAGGTCATTTATGGAGAAGACACAAGTTTTTTAGTAAGAAATTATCAATACTTACTTCAAATAATAAGTTATTTAAATGCTACAGAAGCAGAGGCTATATCCATTAATGGACTTAGATATACTGCATATTCAGAATTTTTAAGAGTAGATGAACATTTAAGTATAAATGGAGTTTCAGTAACACCACCCTTTGAGATTAAGGCTATTGGAGACCCAGATAAGTTAGAAAGTGCTCTTAATTTAAAGGGAGGTATTATATATAAACTTAAAAATAGTTATGATATGGATATTAAAATTAATCAACAAAAGAGTGTAGATATACCAAAATATACAAAGAAGAAAGAATTTAGATATGCAGAACCTGCTACAAATAGTACTAACCCGTAAAATAAGGATGGTGGGTTAATTTGAAAAATATTTTAGGAAAAGCTACAATATTTACAATGTGCGTTGTTACTGGGATATTTCTATCAATACAGTTAAGACAGAACAATGAATGGAATCAGTTAGTTACATTAAGTTCTATTGAAGATATGAAAAATGAAATAAGTAATACCCAAAATCAAATAAGTAATATAGAAAAAATAATTGAAAAGAAAAGAAAAGAACTTAAAAATATTAAATCAGCTGTTAATGAAGGTAATATAAGTGAGGTTTTAGAAAAGGAGTTAAAAAAAGTAAGGAAAATAGCAGGGTATGAAGATCTTCAAGGACCTGGAGTCATAATTAAAATTGCTGATAATAATGAAAGATATATTGTAGGACAAGAAGCAGCAGATGATATTGTCCATGATAGAGATATTTTAAATATACTAAATGATTTAAAAATGGCTGGTGCAGAAGCAATAAGTATTAAGGGACAAAGAGTATTATTAAATTCTGAAATTCAGTGTGGAGGACCAATTATAAGAATAAATGGTAGAAGTTTGACTAATCCTTTTATTATACATGCTATTGGTGATCCTAAGTTATTATATGCAGCTGTTAATGCACCTAATACAACTGGATATATATTAAAAAATTTATATAAGTTAGAGATAAAAACACAGCCCAGTGATAATATAATAATACGCAAACATAAAGGGGATTTAAATTTAAAATATCTAAAACCAGTTAAAGAAGGTGAGTAAAATGTTAGTTGCTATATTAGGAATTGTTATTGGTGTAGTGGTAGGTTATTATTTACCTATAACCTATTCTCCAGTTTATTCTACATATATGTCGGTAGCTATATTAGCCTGTTTAGATTCCGTATTTGGAGGAATTAAAGCATCATTAGAAGGAAAATTTAATACAGGTATTTTTATTTCCGGCTTTTTTGGCAATGCAATATTAGCCGCAATATTAGCTTATATTGGAGATAGATTAGGAGTACCATTATATTATGCTGCAATTTTTGCTTTTGGAGTTAGACTATTCCAGAATTTTGCAATTATTAGAAGACATTTCTTTAGTAGTAAGGATGTTAATTAATGTAATTTATACAAAGGGTAATGAACATAGGTTGTAATAATTAAATAAAATTTAAAAATAATTGTATGTACTTTTGGCTAAAACTTTAATTAGCTAGATGTAAAAATGGACAAGTATTTATATAGGATTAGATAATTATATTAGATTACTAAAAGATTATATTAAGTATTTAAAGAAATAATACAACCGTTTAAAAACCTTTTAAGTACAAATTATGATTTAGGGTTAAATTTTTATATAGTAGATGAAGTTTTAAAGGAGGGTAATAAAAAAGAAATATTAGCTTTAGTAGTGGTTATAGAAATATAAGTACTTAATTAAATATTAATTTTACCAGTAATCTTGGATAGATTAGAGGGTTTGGGCGGTAAAATACTGCATATTCCACTACCATCGGACTAATAAATTAAGTAATTAAAAGGAAATTGAATTATTTTATAGAATATAGTAATGTCAACAGTAATATAAGAAATAGAAGTAGAAAAAAATAGTAATGTAATTTTATTAATTAAAAAAATGGAAATAATATAATAATTAAGTATTAAGGGGGTTATAACGTGTTTGAATTTGATGTAGACATGGAGCAGTTTGCCCATATAAAAGTAGTAGGTGTTGGTGGTGGAGGTAACAATGCATTAAATAGAATGATTGAAGCTGAAGTCAAAGGCGTAGAATTTATCGCTATCAATACTGATAAACAAGCTCTTCAGACATCTAGAGCTGAATGTAAAATTCAAGTTGGAGACAAGTTAACAAAAGGATTAGGAGCAGGAGCAAATCCTCAAATAGGAAAAAAAGCAGCAGAGGAAAGTAGAAATGATATTCATGAAGCACTTAAAGGAGCAGATATGGTATTTATTACTGCTGGTATGGGTGGCGGTACAGGTACCGGAGCAGCTCCTATCGTAGCTGAAGTAGCTAAGGAATTAGGTATATTAACTGTTGGAGTAGTAACAAAACCTTTTATGTTTGAAGGTAGAAGAAGAATGAAACATGCCCACCAAGGTATAGAGGAATTAAAAACTAGAGTTGATACTTTAGTAACAATACCTAATGATAGATTATTACAAGTTGTTGAAAAGAAAACATCGATTATGGATGCCTTTAAGATAGCAGATGATGTATTAAGACAAGGTATACAAGGAATTTCAGACCTTATTGCGGTGCCTGGATTAGTTAATCTTGACTTTGCAGATGTAAAAACTATTATGTTAGACCAAGGATTAGCTCATATGGGTATAGGAAGAGCAAATGGTGAAAATAGAGCTTCAGAAGCTGCTAAACAAGCAATACATAGTCCATTGCTAGAAACTTCTATAGAAGGAGCTAAGGGAGTTTTACTAAACATTACTGGAGGATCTAACTTAGGTTTATTTGAAGTTAATGAAGCAGCAGATTTAATAAAGCAGTCTGTAGATTCTGATGCTAATATTATCTTTGGTGCTGTATTAGATGAAGATTTAAAAGATGATATAAAAATAACTGTTATTGCAACAGGTTTTGATAGTGCAAAACAGAAAGAAAATAAAGAAGGTAAGGAATCTAAAGAAGGCAAAGAAGGTAAAGAAAAAACTAAGAAAAATAATAAAAAACAAGATGAAAAGGAAGATAATAAAAAAGAGGCTAAAGAATTTGATACAGAGGAACTTGACATACCTACTTTTTTAAGAAAAAGAAATAGTAATTAATAGACTCCGAGCAGAAAAGCTCGGAGTTTTTTGTTTGCAAGGCATGTTGCCGAGCCAATGGTTTGAGAGAAAACCTGTCACCTAGTTAATGGGAAGACAAGCTGTAGGCAAGGGCGTCTTTGGCGACGAAGAGGTCTGAAGGAAGCTGATGGTGGTTATTGGAACGGAACGAAAGTGCTCCAGTGTTGGCATAAGTGTTGGATAACCCTCCAAAAAATGGGAACGTCCAAAGATTAACTTAAGTACTTATGTTATGATGGTCGTTTTAGTAACAGGCGAAGCAACTTAACCTTGGAAACACTGTATTCGACGCTGTAGGTTTTATATCAAGTGAAAGCAAGAGGTAAAATTAGGGTGCAGTATGCAGACGAAGCCGTAGTAGTGAATAAACCTATACCAATGAAAGCTAGTAATAGTCTGGAGGATAACATGTAGGTGACACATTTTAAATAAATGTGACGATTATAGGTCAAAAGCCTATAATTGCTGCGAAGGGCGGAAGAGATTTCAAAATATATCGGAAAGTATTTAAGTGAAAGTAAAGGTGTTAAAAGAAGACTGCAATGTCTTAAGGAACGAATAGCGAGCATAAAATAATTTGTAAGTTATACGTCCACACGGATATGAAGTAACTAGGTGAACGAAGATAAGATTGCCTTAGAGCTAGAGACGTCGAGGGAACCGAGTGAAGAACATATAGCTTAAGTAAGGATACTCAGAACATATAGCGACAAAGGAGGAAAATCATGAAGAAATGGTACAGCCTAATCGATAAAATATATCGAATAGAAAATTTAAAATTAGCATTTAAACGCGTGAAAAAGAATAAGGGAGCTCCTGGTATAGACGGAGAATCAGTTTCTGATTTTGCGTTTAATCTAGATTATAATATAGAGTTTCTTCATGACAGACTGAAAACCAACACATATGAATCAAAACCGGTAAAAAGAGTAATAATCGAAAAGCCAGATGGAGGTGTAAGATTACTTGGAATTCCTACAGTGAGAGATAGAGTAGTACAACAAGCTGTAGTGAATATTATCGGTCCTATTTTTGATAAAACATTTCATCCATCAAGTTATGGGTATCGTCCCAATCACAATCAACAGCAGGCAGTTGCAAAGGCTGAGCGCTTTATGAATAGATATGGATTAAAATATGTCGTAGACATGGATTTAAGTAAATGTTTCGATACCTTAGACCATGAAATTATCATATCTACTGTAGCTGAGAGAATAAGTGATGGTCGTGTACTAGACCTTATAAGAAAGTTTTTAAAATCGGGGGTAATGGATAATGAAAACTTTAGTAAAACAAAAGTTGGCAGCCCGCAGGGCGGGGTCATTTCACCGTTACTTAGTAATATTTATCTTAATAAATTCGACCAAAAGATGAAGAAAAAGGGTATAAGGATAGTACGCTTTGCTGATGATATTTTAGCGTTTGCAAAGAGTAAGAAAACTGCAGGAAACTATAAAACTTATGCTAAGAAAGTACTTGAGGAAGAATTAAAACTTACAGTTAATAAAGACAAAACTAAACTTACAAGTGTGTTTGAGGGAGTTGAGTTTCTGGGATTTATAATATATGAAAAATGTCTAGTGGTTGCTCCTAAAAGAATTAAAAGATTTAAAGATAAAATTCGTAAAAAGACTGTAAGAAATTCTGGTAGGAAAATGATAAATATCATTAAGGCTTTAAATCCAGTATTAAGAGGCTGGATAAATTATTATAGAGTAGCTAATATTAAAACCCTCATAAGAGATATTATGAGATGGATTAGAAGAAGACTACGAATGATAAAAATGAAGCAATGGAAAACTTATAAGGCTATGCATAAAGAAATGAGAAGACAAGGGATAAAAGGAAATGGGAAGAAAATGGCAGTGACTAAGTGGAAAAATTCAAAAGTACACATTATTCACAGACTTCTTCCTAATAAGTATTTTGATAACCTTGGTCTTATAAATTTAACAAAATTTGAAGTTGGGTTGTTGTCTAACTATTACTAGTTAGGTAAGAAATTTCAGGAGCCGGATACGACAAACGTAAGTCCGGTTCTGTGAGTGCGCCAAGCGAAGCTTGGCATTGCTGGCAAGGCGGAAGTCCTTGTATGGTAAGGTCTAGTCATCCACCATTATCGAGTGTTGGGCCCCTGCTGGCGACAGCAAGGGTAAAGCGTACACAGAGAATTATATAGACCATAGGGGAGACCGCAATCCCTGAAGCATATTCAGCCCCGTTAACCGTGGCCCTATCGAAAGATAGTTGAAGCAGATGACGACATATTTCACAGTATGGAAGTCAGAACAAAGGAATCGCTAAAGGCGAGATTCTGGAAGATCTGCCGGGGTCCAAGCACATGGTATGTATAAAAAGTAATGTCAGGAACTTGGGAGGTCTTACTGTTACTTAGGAGACTAAGAAGCAATATACAACGGAAAAGAAGATGTTGTAAAGGCAGTGAGAAGTCGGATTTACTCATATTACTCTGAGGGCAGGAAAGCTGTCCACATGGGGAAGGAGGAAACAGGAGTATGAATTATTCAAAGGAAACAAATGCTGGACAAGTAGGGCCGGATAAACATTTGCAAACCTCACTGAATGGTATCGAAAGGAAGGCGAGATATAAAAAGAACCATAGGTTTGAAAATCTATATAGATTACTGAATAAATGGAATCTAGGGCAATCATGGCAATATGTTAACAAAAGAGCTGCAAATGGTATAGATAAAGTAAGTGCAAAGGAATTTGAAGCTAATCTGACGAAAGAGGTAGAAGTATTAGAAGAAGAGCTAAAGAACGGGAGATATCATACAAATCTAGTAAGAAGAACCCACATAAAGAAAGCTAATGGAAAAAAGAGACCACTAGGGATACCAACGGTAAGGGATAAGTTGCTACAAACGACTTGTAGTAAGATACTAGAAGCGATATATGAACCTAAATTTAGTGAAACGAGATACGGATACCGAAAGGGAAAAGGAGCAAAGGATGCGGTAAAACATCTAAGCAAAGAATTAAACTATGGTAAATATGGATACATAGTTGAAGCAGACATAAAAGGGTATTTTCAAAACATAAACCATGAGACTCTACTAAAAATGTTAGAGCATGACATAGCAGATAAAAGGTATGTCGGTCTAGTTAGTAAATGGTTAAAAGCAGGAATAATGACAGAAGAGAATATCATAGAAAAACCGCATAAAGGAACACCCCAAGGGGGCTTATGCAAAGCTTTGCATAAGCCCCCTTATGCAAAGAAAGTAATTATGCAAAGTAAACACCTAAAATACTACTAAACTCTAAGATTTTAGTTGGTTTACTTTGCATAATGTCCAAAATGATAATAAGAGCAAATGTTTCTAAATATTATTT
>VEND01000046.1 GCA_009711765.1 Bacillota bacterium
GTGGTTTCACTCCTTTTGGATGGTTTTGTTTTGTCACTTAATCTATTCGACATGTTGGGGTGAAACCCTTTTTGTTTTTTATTAAAATTTAGTAATATCAATGGTTAAAAAATATGAAATTTACTCAAGTATTAATTAGTTAAAATAGTTTAACACAAATTATAGACATTTACAATTATAATAATAAGCCTAGTGAATTGTCACTAGGCTAATTATCAGATTTCGTATATGGGGTTTTACTTCTATTTATAAAGCTAGTATGAAGATATTCTTTTGATATATCTGATAATGGTTTTTTAAGAAATTCTTTATAGATTTCTTTTATTCTTGGGTTTTCATAAGAGCTTCTTATATTTTTGCCTCTTTCTATATTATAAAGGGTATCAGCCCTATTATGTCTATAGCTTAATGAAATAAATTTATGATCTTTACCACCTAAAATAGGTTGGCCTCCACCTCCTACACAGCCACCAGGACAGGCCATAACTTCCATATAATCAAATTTTTTCTCTCCATTTTTATACATTTCTAAAGCTTTTTTAGCATTACCTGTACCATGGGCAATGGCTATTTTAATATTTTTATCACCAAGGGTAACTTCACCATATTTCAAACCACTTTGTCCCCTAGCATCATTAAAATCAGGAACTTTAGCTTCTTTACCTGTACTTAATTTATGGGCAGTTCTAACAGCAGCTTCTAAAACGCCCCCTGTAGCCCCAAAAATCATTCCTGCACCACTATATTGATCAAAGGGTTTATCATACTCACCATCGGGTAAATTAGCAAAATCAAGTCCTATTTCCCTTATCATTCTACCTAACTCTCTAGTAGTTAAAACATAATCTACATTTCTAAAACCATCAGAAACCATTTCTGGCCTTTGAGCTTCATATTTTTTTGCTGTACAAGGCATTATTCCTACATTTACTATATTTTTTGGATCTATATTATATTTTTTGGCATACCAAGTTTTAGTTAAGGCTCCACACATTTCGTGGGGTGATTTTGTAGTTGATAGATTAGGAAGAAATTCAGGATAAAAATGTTCTGCAAATTTAACCCAACCAGGGCAACAGGATGATAATAAAGGTAGTTTATCAGGATGTTTTGTTATCCTTTCGAGTAATTCACTACCTTCTTCCATTATAGTTAAATCTGCTGTAACGTCAGTAGCGAAAACTTTGTCAAAGCCCATTCTTTTAAGAGAAGTTACTAGTTTCCCTGCTACAAAGGAGCCTATGGGCATTCCAAATAATTCTCCAATTGTAACTTGAATAGAAGGAGCAGTTTGAACCACAACATGCTTATTAGGATCTTTAATTACCTCCCAAACATCATTTATATATTCTTTATCAGTTAAAGAACCAGTAGGACAAGCTATTACACATTGACCACACATTATACAAGAAACATCTGCTAAATCCTTTTGAAATGCAGGTGCTATAATGGTATCGAGACCTCGATTTAATGCTGAATATACATTACATTCTTGTATTTTTCTACAAATGGCTTCACATCTTCTACAATTTATACACTTATTATAATCTCTTTGTATGGCGGGGTTGTTATTATGAAGGCCATAATCTTTCATTTCACCTGTAAATGGAATATTTCTTATACCTAAATTATCAGAAACATTTTGTAGTTCACAGTTTAAATTTTTTATACAAGTAGTACATTCTCTATGGTGGTTAGCTAATAATAATGTAACTGCAGTTTTTCTAGCTCTTCTAACCCTTTCTGTATTTGTTTTTATTTTCAAGCCTTCCCTAACAGGATAAACACATGAAGCTTGTAAGTTTCTAGTTCCATCTATTTCTACTACACATACCCTACAAGAACCTATTTCATTTACATCTTTTAAATAACATAAACTAGGAATTTCTATATTAACTGATCTAGCCGCCTCTAGAACTGTTAAGCCTTTATTAACTTTGTAGTCATTACCATCTATAATTATAGTTACTTTTTCATTTTTTAAGTTTTTTTGTTCTTTTTCAGTTAAGTTTTCCAATATAATCACCTACCTTTATCTTTTATATATAGCATCTACAGGGCATTTAGGTATACATGCACCACATTTAATACATACATCTTGATGTATTTTATAAGGTGTTTTTTTAGTTTCTCCTGTAATAGCATTTACAGGGCATACCCTTGCACAAATGCCACATGCTACACATTTTTCATCGGATATGACTACTTTTAATAAATCATTACACACTCCAGCTAGACATTTTTCATCTTTAATATGTGAAACATATTCATCTTCAAAGTATTGTAGTGTACTTAATATTGGATTAGGTGCAGTTTGACCTAAACCACATAAGGAAGAATCTTTAATGTCATAACAGAGGTTTTTTAAAATTTCTAAATCTTCCATAGAACCCTTACCCTTTGTTATCTTTTCTAATATTTCTAAAAGCTTTTTAGTACCTATTCTACAGGGAGTACATTTTCCACAGGATTCATCCTGGGCAAATTCTAAATAAAATCTAGCTATATCCACCATGCAATCAGTTTCATCCATAACAATCATCCCACCTGAACCCATCATTGAACCTATGTCAGTTAAGGATTTAAAATCGATTTTAGTATCTATTAATGATTTAGGTATACAACCTCCCGAAGGACCTCCTGTTTGTACTGCTTTAAATTCTTTATTATCATGTATGCCGCCACCAATATCATAAACAATTGTTTTAAGAGAAGTACCCATAGGGACTTCTATTAATCCAGTATTGTTTATTTGACCTGCAAGGGCAAAGACTTTTGTACCTGAACTATCTTCAGTACCAATATTTGAATACCAATCAGAGCCTTTATTTAATATTATTGGTATATTAGCATAAGTTTCTACATTATTATTGAGAGTAGGTTTCTCCCATAGGCCAGCTTCGGCAGGGAAAGGGGGTCTAGGATGGGGTTCTCCTCTTAAACCCATAACAGAGTGTATTAAAGCAGTCTCCTCGCCACAAACGAAGGCTCCAGCACCTAATCTTAGATCTAAATCAAAGCTAAAGGAGGAACCTAAAATATTTTCACCTAAAAGACCTGATTCTTTTGCTTGTTTGATGGCTATTTCTAATCTGTCAACTGCTATTGGATATTCAGCTCTTACATATATATATCCCTGTTGAGCGTTTATGCTATAGCCTGCTATAATCATAGCTTCAATTACACTATGAGGATCACCTTCTAAGATGGATCTATCCATGAAAGCTCCAGGGTCTCCTTCATCAGCATTACACAATACAAACTTTTTATCATCTTCATAACTTCTTGCATACTCCCATTTTTTGCCGGTAGAAAAACCACCACCTCCACGGCCTCTTAATCCTGATTTTTTAACTTCTTCAATTATATCTTCAGGATTTTTATTTTCAGTTAATATATTAGCTAAAGCTTTATAACCATCCATGGCAATATATTCGTTAATATCCTCTGGGTCTATAACTCCACAATGTCTAAGGGCAATTCTTTTTTGATGATTAAAAAAGTCCATTTCGTTCATTTTTTTCTTTAACTTATCATCTTTAGGAGATCTATATAGAAGTTTTTCAACAACTTTTCCCTTTGATATATGTTTATCTATAATTTCATCAACATCTTCAGGGCCTACTTTACAATAAAATGTATGGTCTGGATGAATAACTATTATAGGACCTAATTTACAGAATCCAAAACAGCCGGTTTTAAATACTTTAACCTTATCACTTAATCCCCGTTTTTTTAATTCTTGAATTAATCTATTTCTTACAACATTACTCTTTGAGGAAGTACAACCTGTGCCAGCACATACTAAAATATGATATTTACCGATTTCTTTTTCTACATCAGTAAATCTCATTTTTATAGATTTATAAGTTTCATCTTTTACTTTATTTAAATCCTCTATTGATTTAAGGGGAGTATATTTCATTATTTCACCTCCATGGTTTCTAAATCATTTTTCTTATGAGTTTTAATATACTTATAAAGAATACTAGGGATATCTGAAGGAGTAAGTCTACCATGTACTTCATCATTAATAGTAACAACAGGAGCTAAACCACAAGCACCTATACATCTAGTAGCTTTAAGAGTAAATAATCCATCCATTGTAGTTTCATCAACATTTATTTGCAATTCATCTTTAATTGCATCAAGCACTTCCTGGGCACCTTTAACATAGCAAGCAGTTCCAAGACACACTCCGATTGTATATTTTCCCCTTGGTTTTTCAGAAAATAAGGAATAAAAAGTTACTACACCATTTACTTTTGATATAGGAATATTTAATTTTTCAGAAATATAAGATTGTACTTCTAAGGGTAAATAGCCAAAATGTTTTTGAGACTTTTGTAAAATACGTATTAACATACCTTGTTCAGTTTCATATTTGGATATTATTTCATCTAGTACTTTAATATCTTCTTCTTTTAATTCCAAATTAATCACCTCGCATTAAATTAATCTTAATTTAGTATTTCACAGAAGTTTAATTATATTCTAATTAGGATGACTGTATATGATAAAAATACGATTATTGGGAATAATATTAAAATCTAAGGAGGGTTTTAAATGGATGAAAAATATGTTGTAAAAACTGATAATGACTATTCAAAACCAATGAAAAGAACAGAAGCTATTAATATGGTAAAACAATATGCTGATGAGGGTGTTTCAGCATACATAATTTCAGAGGATGAAGCAAAAAGAATAAAGAATAGTAAAAGTGGTTTTAATAAACCAAAATGGAGCTAATAAAGAGTACGCAGATGCGTACTCTTTATTTTTAATACTAATAATGAAAAAATTGTATCAGTTTAAAGGTCTAATAAATATATTAATAGTAGATAAGTTAAGAGGGGGTGTGTAAATGCCTTATTCAGCCCGTGAACTATTAGCAAGAATTATTAAATGTGAAGCAGGAGGAGAAGGAGATACCGGAATGAAAGCGGTGGGAACCGTTGTAATGAATAGAGTACATGTACCCTATGGTGAATATCAAAGACTAGGCCAAGGGAATCTTCGAAAAGTTATATATCAAGAAGGTCAATTTGATTGTGTAAGAGGAATTATAGGAGGTAGAAGAAACCCTCAAACTATATGGGCAAGCAATCCAGAACAAATACATTATGATATAGCTGATTATGTTTTAGCAGGTAATAAAGTGTGGAATATTGGTAAATCTTTATGGTATATGAATCCATTTAGACCGGATTGTCCAACTAACTTTCCATATAATAAAACAGGAATTATCAATACAAGAATAAGAAAACATTGTTTTTATGACCCTACAGAATTATATAAAGATACTTAAGATGTTTTTTATAAATTAAAGGAGGGATTGTATGAATAGTAAAAATGTAACACCTGGAATACCAAGACCACAAAGACCAATGCCTGATATGGGAATGCCACAAATGCCTATGCCATTTAATCCTTATCAAATGCCACAAATGCCACAAATGCCACAAATGCCACCAACAGCTCCAGCGCCTCAACCTGATTTAGGGAGAGAGGATGGACCACCTGTGTTAACTGATACAGAATTTTTACAAGGTTACTTAAGGACTCTTTTAGGCAATTATGTAAGGATTGACTTCTTAATTGGTACTAATACCTTTGTTGATAAGGAAGGGACATTAGTGGATGTAGGTGTAGACCATGTAGTATTACAGGAACCTGAAACAGATGATAAAGTTGTAGCAGATTTATATTCTATAAAATTTGTGAAAATATTTCAGTAAATAAGCCGCTTAAGCGGTTTATTTTTTTGGAAAAATGTAGAGTTGGTTTAATCAAATATTAATTAAATGTAAATTTGTCGTTTGTCACTTGTAGAAAATTATACTTATATGATATTCTTAAATATGGAGAAAACCTTTGCAATTAATTCTAATAAAGGTTTTTAAATAAATATATTTAGATTAAATAAGGGAGGCTATAAAATGCATAAGAAATTGTTTATACCTGGACCTGTAGAGGTTAAGGAAGATGTATTACAAAAGATGGCTACTCCAATGATTGGACACAGAACAAAGGAAGCATCTAAACTACAAAGAGATATCAGCGAAAAGGTAATGAAGCTTTTTTATACTGAAAATCAAGTGTTATTATCAACATCCTCAGGTACTGGATTAATGGAAGCGGCGATACGTTCTTGTACTAGGAAAAAGGCTGCAGTATTTGCTGTTGGAAACTTTGGAAAGAGATGGCATCAAATGGCAGTTGCCAATGGTGTAGATGCAGACCTTTTTGAAGTTGAATGGGGTAAACCTACAACTGCTAAACAAGTTGATGAAGTTTTAAAAACAGGTGAATATGACCTTATCACAGTAACTCACAATGAAACATCAACAGGAATTATGAATCCAGTTGATGAGATTGGTGAAGTAGTAAAAAAATATCCAGATGTAGTATTTTGTTTAGATACTGTAAGTTCAGCTGCAGGGGCTAAAATAGAAGTAGATAAGTGGGGTGTAGATATTTGTATTACCTCTACACAGAAAGCATTAGGACTACCTCCTGGACTTGCGATTTGTACAATTTCTAAAAAGGCTATTGAAGCAGCTAAAGAAGTTGAAAATAGAGGATTTTATCTAGATCTATTAAGACTTTATGAATACATAGAAAAGAAGGATCATCAATATCCTTCAACACCTTCTATTCCTCATATGTATGCTCTTGATTATCAATTAGATAGAATATTAGAAGAAGGATTAGAAAATCGTTTTGAAAGACATCAAGAGATGGCTGATTATGTTAGAGCGTGGGCAAAAGAGCATTTTGAATTAATTGCAGATGAAGACTATGCATCTAATACATTAACGAATATAAAAAATACTAAAGATATAGATATAAAAGAATTAAATAGAAAATTAGGTATGAGAGGCTTTATGGTTTCTAATGGATATGGAAAACTTAAAGGTAAAGCATTTAGAATAGCCCATATGGCCGATACAACATTACCAGAAATAAAAGAATTACTTAGAAATATAGAAGACATTTTAGGTTTATAAAAAATCTAAATAGGGGGGCTTATAATGGCTAGAATATTAGTAACCGATGGAATGGATCAAGAAGCTGTTAAAGAGTTAAAAAATTTAGGACACGAGGTTGTAGAAAAACATTTTGAAGTTGAGGATTTAAAAGAACAGGTAAAAAACTTTGATGCTTTAGTTGTTCGTTCTGCAACTAAAATAAGAAAAGAAATTATAGATGCAGCTAAGGAAACTGATAATTTAAAATTAATAGTAAGAGCAGGTGTTGGGCTTGATAATATAGATGTTTCGTATGCAGAAGAGAACGGAATAATCGTTTCAAATACACCTAAGGCTAGTAGTTCGGCTGTTGCTGAATTAGCTATTGGACATATGTTTTCATTAGCAAGAAATATCTATATAGCTAATGTTACTATGAGAAATGGTGAATGGAATAAAAAACAATATAAAGGTATTGAATTATCAGGCAAGACACTTGGTTTAGTTGGATTTGGAAGAATATCAAAAGAAACTGCAAAAAGAGCTAGTGCTTTAGGAATGAAAATACTTTATACAAATAGATCAGGTGCTAAAGAAGGATATGATGAATATTCTTATGTATCTATGGAAGAATTATTGAAAAAATCAGATTTTATTTCTCTACATGTACCATTTAATAAAGAAAAAGGAGCTCTTATTGGAGAAAATGAATTTAATATGATGAAAGATGGAGTTTATCTTGTTAATTTAGCAAGAGGTGGAGTTGTAGATGAAAAAGCTTTATTAAAGGCATTAGATTCAGGAAAGGTAGCTGCAGCTGCAGTTGACGTTTTTGAAAAAGAGCCTACTGAAAATAAAGAGTTATATACACATAAAAGAGTTTCATTAACTCCCCATATAGGAGCTTCAACTAAGGAAGCGCAAGCAAGGATAGGAAAAGAAGTTATAGAAAAAATAAAGAAAAATCTTGATAGGAGGACTGCAGATGTCTGTTGTTAGACCTTTTAAAGCTATAAGACCAAAGAAAGAATTAGTTGAAGATGTAGCGTCATTACCATATGATGTAATGAATAGAGAAGAAGCAAAAAAAATGGCTGAAGGAAATAAAAAGTCGTTTCTACACGTTGTAAGGGCTGAGATAGATATAGATGATTCTATAAGTCAGTACGATGAGGTTGTATATAATAAAGCAAGAAATAATTTAGATGAATTCATTAAAGAAGGTACTTTAGTTAAAGAAGATAAACCTAAGTTATATATATATAGACAAATTATGGATGGAAGAGTACAAACAGGTTTAGTAGGATGTACTTCTATAGATGATTATATGAATGATATAATTAAAAAACATGAGTTTACAAGACCTGCTAAAGAACAAGATAGAATTAATAACTTTGATTACTGTGATGCAAATACAGCACCAATTTTTTTAACTTATAGAAAAAATGATGAAGTTAATAATATAATCCATAATTGGATTAAATTCCATAAACCTTTATATAATTTTACATCAGAAGATGGAATAACACATATAGTTTGGGATATATGTGATGATGAAACAGTAAATAGAGTTAGTGAAATATTTGATGGTATAGATTATCTATACATTGCAGATGGACACCATAGATCAGCTTCATCTGTTAAGGTAGGATTAAAAAGACGTAAAGAGAATCCAGATTATACCGGAGAAGAAGAATTTAACTATTTTCTATCTGTAATATTCCCTGATGAAGACTTATTTATTATGGATTATAATAGAGTAGTTGAAGATTTAAATGGTAATAGTGAAACTGAATTTATGGATAAAATAAAAGAAAAATTTGATGTAAAAGAATATGATGGTGAAGGTCAATATAGACCAGAAGCTAAGCATAAGTTTGGAATGTTTTTAGATAATAAATGGTATGAATTAACTAGTAAGGAAGGTACTTTTGATAAAGAAGATCCTGTAAATAGTCTTGATGCTGCTATATTACAAAATAACTTATTAGATCCTATACTAGGTATAGAAAATCCAAGAACAAATGATAGAATTGATTTTGTTGGTGGAATAAGAGGTCTTAAAGAATTAGAAGAAAGAGTAAATGATGGAATGAAGGTTGCTTTTTCAATGTATCCTACAGCTATTGAAGATTTAATTAAAGTTGCAGATGCAGGAAAAGTAATGCCACCAAAGTCTACTTGGTTTGAACCAAAATTAAGAAGTGGATTATTTGTTCATAGATTATCAGATTAGTATTGAAGAAGGAATGATTTTTCATTCCTTCTTTATTTTTATATAAAAAGGGTATTATAATAATAAGGAATTATAAAGTGAGGGTAAAAATATGATAAAATTAGAGAAATACTATGGAAAAACTTTCAGGTCCTTATTATGGGTTATAAATCCTTTTAAAAAGAAGATAATAAAAACAGAATGTAAAGTACATCGGTTTATTAATTATCAAAGTTTAAAAATTATAAACAAATATAATTATGATAAAGAATTTAATATTTTTAATAAATATCTAGAAGATATTAATAAAGGTGTAGTATGGGCAGATCAAGATTTTAAAAGTATAGGACATTTTTACAATCCTATAAAGAAAAAGGGTTTATATGGACATAATCACGCCTTAGGACTAGCATTAAAATACTATAAAAAAGCGTTATATAACTGGGATAAAGATAATAAAAAAGCTATGTTTTATTTAGGTGCATCAGTTCATATAATTCAAGATTTGACTATACCTCAACATGTTAATATTAGATTATTAGATAGTCATAGACAGTATGAAAATTTTGTAAAGCTTACCTATAAAAAGGTAAAGGAATTTAAAAGCTTAGAAAGACCTATTATATTTAGTGATTTAAAAAAATATATTGAATTTAATACAAAGATTTCTTTAAAGGTATATAAGCATTTTAGAGATATAGAAAATAATAATAAAAGATTTTATAAAATAACCCTATGTGCTTTACCATTAGCTCAAAGAACCACTGCAGGTTGTTTTTTGATGTTTTTCTCAGATATAAACAGTTAAAGGGTAGAAATAATGATTAAAATAGTTTAAAATAATATTAATGATAAAAAAATATTAATTTAATTGAAGGGAGAGTTACTATTGGGGGAAAGACAAAATATAAGGGAAAATATTAAAGAGGAATATAAATGGGATTTAGAATCCCTTTATCAAAATGAAACTCTTTGGGAAGAGGATTTTAATAAAGTTAAACAGTTATCAAAAGAAATACAAAAATATAAAGGTAATATATCAGAAAGTGGAAAGACATTAAAAAAGGTTCTTGATTTAGGATTTGAAATTTCTAGAATAGTTGAAAATGTATATACGTATGCAAAGATGAGAAAAGATGAAAATAATAATAAAGAAAAATATCAAGCTTTAGCAGATAGAGCTTCTAGCTTGATTGTTAAAGTCAAAGAAAGTACTTCTTTTATTGAACCAGAGATATTATCAATAGATGAAGAAAAGTTAAAATATTATATAGAAAGTGTTGATGGGTTAATCATGTATAAACACTTTCTAAATCAGATTATTAGAAAGAAAGAACATATTCTTACTCAAAGTGAAGAAGCAATTATAGCCCAAGTAGGGGAATTAGCCAATGGACCAGAGGATATTTTTACTATGTTAAATAATGCTGATATTAAATTCCCTGTAATTAATAACGAAAAGGGAGAAAAAATAGAAATTACCCATGGAAAGTTTATACCACTTATGGAAAGTAAAAATAGACAGGTAAGAAAAGATGCATTTAAGGGAATGTATGATACCTATAATAAATATAAAAATACTTTAGCATCAACCCTTGCTTCTAGTATTAAAAAAGATGTATTTTATTCTAAAGTGAGAAAATACAAATCAAGTTTAGAGGCAGCTTTAGATGAAAATAAAATTCCAACTAATGTATATGATAATCTTATAGAAGCAGTCCATGATAATTTAGATGCTATGCATAAGTATGTAAAACTTAGAAAAGAAATATTAGGATTAGAAAAATTACATATGTATGACTTATATACTCCCATGGTTAAAGATGTTGATATGAAGATATCCTATGATGAAGCTAAGGATACAGTTATAAAGGCACTTAAACCCTTAGGCGATGATTATATAAAAAAGGTTAAAGAAGGTTTTAATTCCCGATGGATAGATGTATATGAAAATGAAGGAAAGACAAGTGGAGCTTATTCTTCAGGAACTTATGATTCAAAGCCTTTTATACTTTTAAATTATCAAGATACTTTAGATAATATGTTTACTCTAGCACATGAAATGGGTCATTCTATACATAGTTATTATACTAAAAAAAATCAACCCTATGTATATGGAGATTATAGTATTTTTCTAGCAGAAGTAGCATCTACAGCTAATGAAGCAATCTTAATGGATTATATGCTAAATAATGCAAAAAATAAAAGGGAAAAATTATATCTTCTAAATCATTATCTAGAACAGTTTAGAGGAACAGTTTATAGACAGACCATGTTTGCAGAGTTTGAAAAAATAATTCATGAGAAAGTTGAAAGTGGCGGTTCCTTAACAGCAGATGGTTTGTGTAAAATATATAAAAGCTTAAATGAAAAATATTATGGTCCTGATATAGTAATAGATGATGAAATAGCCATAGAATGGGCTAGAATACCTCATTTTTATTATAATTATTATGTGTATCAATATGCCACTGGATTTTCAGCTGCTGTTAGTCTATCTCAAATGATACTAAAAGATAAGGATAATGTAGATAGATATATTAACTTTTTAAAGGGGGGTAGTCATGATTATCCAATAAATATATTAAAAAAAGCAGGTGTGGATATGACTACTGTAAAACCTGTAAATAATGCTTTAAAGTTATTTAGAAATCTAGTTGATGAAATGGAAAGAACAATAAAAGAATAAAGATTCCCAATTTGGGAATCTTTTATTATTGCATAAAATTACAATTCAAGATAAAATAAGTATTTGGAGGATTATTTTAATAATGTTATAATATATATCTAATCTACATATATAAGGATTAACAAGAAGGGAGATATTATGAGAGAAGAAATACATGAATTAAAAAAAGCAGTAAGTGACTTAGAATCCTATGTAAATATATATAATAAGGAAAAAATCAACGAAATAGTTCAAAGAATCATTGATATTTCCTCTAGTATTAATAATAAAGTTAATGATAATAATGAAATTGAGAATGACAATTTTGAGGAAATTTCTTATTTAACTACAGTACCCTTTTTATATAAACCAGTAACCAAAAAGGATTATTATGAAGGAGATTATTTAGAGACTTTTTCAATGCAACGTACTGATGAGTTAAAAAGAGCTAATACCTTGGATTTGCATAATAAATTTTGGAATTCTAACTGTGTTGAAAATGGTAATATTTTTGGCTCAGTACCTGAAGAATTACTTAGTAAGGATTCAGTAGATAGCTTATTATCATCAGGGTGGTTATCAGTGGATGTAAATATTTATGAAGTTAATGATAATATTGATTATTTTGATTTAGAAAATTTATGTGAAAATAATTTTACTAATTTTTTAATTGTTACTGAGAGAAAAGAAGATAAATATTTGATACTTGAATACAAAATATAATTAAACCCCAGTATATACTGGGGTTTAATTATAAAAATTTGTTTCTTACATTACTCCAAAAGTTATCATGTCCTAGAGTTAATTTATTTATCTTCATAGTAGAAACTTTGAAATTAATTTCTATAATATTATCATACTTATATTGTTTACCATCAACAACAATTAAAATTGAATTTTCATCTCTATACTCAGGATGTAATTTTATAACCATATCATTAGGAACAATAACACTAGTTGTTAGGGATCTATAAACTTTAGAATTTATTGGAGATAAAGGTGTAACCTGAAGTACTTCTAATGAAGGGAATACTAAACTTCCCCCTGAAGAAAAATTATAGGCAGTACTTCCTATAGGGGTTGAAATTAATATACCATCACCACTAAATTTCTCTAGATATGTATCGTCTATACATATATTTAAGTGTATTGTTTTTGAATTAATTCCCTTTATAACTATTTCGTTTAATCCTATAAGTTCAATACAACTATTACGAGTGCATACCTGCGCTTCAACTAAAAATATTTCATTAATATCATAATTCCCATCTGAAAGTGCCTTAACAAAATCATCTAAATTATCTGGACATAATTCCTGAAAAAAACCTAAATGACCAGTATTAACCCCTATAAAGGGAATATTAGGGAAATTAAAATTATGGACTGTTCTTAAAAAGGCACCATCTCCACCTATACATATGTTTAAAAAGGCATCATAGTTATATCCTTTAGGAACTAAAAAGCCTTTTTCTTTTAGTTTTTTTTCTAGGACAGATGCGGTTTCAATGGAGTCAGTATCATTGTTATGTATAATGTTAATTTTTTTATTTTCTGTGTTATTTGTCAAGGAAAGAGCCCCCTTAAGAGTAACTATGTAATCTTGTTTGTAATTATTATTATAGTATATAATACTATTATATACAAAATTATAATATATAGATATGGTTTTGTTAAGAAAATTAGAAATGGAGGAAGTTTATGCAAAAAAATGAAAATACTATAGTCTATAAAGTTAATAAAGAACTAAAATTAGAAGAAATTCTACGAAATAATTTAAATTTCTCGGGTAGATTATTTAGAAAATTATATAAAAGAAAATTAATAAAGGTAAATGATAAATATGTTAATAAAAGAAAACTATGTTCTAAGGGAGATATTATTAAAATAACTATGGAAGATGAGAAAAATGTGTATACACCTAAGTATATACCATTAGATATAGTTTACGAAGATTTTGATATTTTAATTATAAATAAGGAACCTAATATAGTCGTACACCCTAGTAAATCTAATAATAACAATACTTTAGCTAATGGTATAGCATATTATTTTAAAGAAAATAATATAAATAAAAAAGTGCGGCTTGTTAATAGATTAGATATGAATACTTCAGGATTATTAGTAGTTGCTAAAAACCCCTTTGGACATCAACAAATGGCATTACAATTTGAAAAAAAGAGTGTAAAAAAAACATATCTAGCATTAGTAAAAGGAATTCTTGAAATCAAATCAGGGACTATAGATAAACCAATAGGAAAAGATAAAATGAATCCAATTAAAAATATTGTATCTAAGGATGGGAAGAAATCTATAACAAGATATAAAGTATTAAAAAGGTATAAAGATTTATCACTTTTAGAAGTTGAGATTATTACTGGTAGAACTCATCAAATAAGAGTTCATCTTGATTATATAAATCATCCGATAATAGGAGATACACTTTATAATGAGTCTAGTAAGTTAATAAAAAGACAAGCTTTACATTCATATTCATTAACATTTAATAAACCTAGAACTAATGAAAAATTAAAAATTAAGGCTAAGTTACCTACTGATATGGAAAAAGTAATTAAATATTATAAATAAAAAAGCAAAGGAAAATCCTTTGCTTTTTTATCTATAAGGACATGGATAATCAGGGCCATATCCAGGACCTCTGCCAGGACCAAATCCAGGGCCTCTTAAAGGTCTTCTTCTTGGATATCTAGGACAATAACCATATCTACGCCTATAGTAATAATAAGGACAATACGGACAGCACTCTGAATGAGAATCTAATTTATATTCATCATAATTTTTCTCCATTCAATCACTCCTTTATTAATTGTGTTATAGAATATGTAATAATAAAGGATAATGTGATAAGGTATGGATTACTTAAATTATATAAAATTCTTAATAAAGATTATTAAAAGTAATAAAGAAACTATTAAAGATATTAAAGAAATCAACCTAAAAAACTTAATATCTTTTTTAATACTAGCTATATAGGATACAAGAAATAGTATTAAAAAAATAAAAATAATAGAAATAATACCCATAAAAATCCTCCTTTAGTCTTTGTTATATTTTATTAAGAGTATTATAAAGACATACATAAAACTGTATAAAATGAAAAGAGAGACAAACACTATAGCTAGGAGGTGGTTGTTTTGCATACAATGTGGAAAGGTTCGATAAGTTTTGGATTGGTTAATATACCAGTGCGTATGTTTTCAGCAACGGAGGATAAGGATATTAGATTTAAAAACTTACATAAGGAATGTCATACACCTATAAAGTACAAAAAGATATGTCCTACATGCAATAAGGAAGTAGGATATGATGAGATAGTAAAGGGGTATGAATATGAACCAGGTAAATATGTAATTATTGAAGATAAAGATATAGAATCTATAACACCTGATAAAAATAAGGCAGTTGAAATACTAGATTTTGTAAATCTAAGTGAAATAGATCCTATATACTTTGATAAATCATATTATTTATCCCCACAAGAAACCGGTGAAAAAGCTTATAATCTTTTACGAAAAGCAATGAAAGATACAAAAAAGATAGCTATAGCCAAAATAACAATAAGATCAAAACAAACTTTAGCAGCAGTTAGGGTATATAATGGTTTAATTGTATTAGAGACAATTCATTACCCAGATGAGGTAAGGTCGGTAGAACAGGTTCCAAATATTCCTGAGAAAATAGATACTAATAAAAATGAACTTAAGATGGCAACTGAATTAATTAATAATCTAACAGCTTCTTTTAAGCCAGATAAATATAAAGATGATTATAGAGAGGCTTTAAAGGAATTAATTAATAAAAAAATTGAAGGTAAAGAAATTAAAGTTGCACCAAAAGGGAAAGAAAGAAATGTTATTGATTTAATGGAGGCATTAAAAGCAAGTATAGATGAAACAAAACCTAAAAAGAAAACAAATAAGAAAAAGAAAAAGAAAACAAAAAAAGATACTGCAAGTTAGGTGAAAGCTATGGAAATTATAAAGCCTATGGATCCAATTTTAAAGTCAAATTTTATCAAAGATGAAGAGTGGATACATCAAGTAAAATGGGATGGTATAAGAGGTATAACTTTTATTGATAAAAAAAATGTAAATGTATTTACTAAAAATGGAAGAAATACTACAGAAAATTATCCTGAGTTAAAGGAGCTTTCAAAACTAATTAAAGGAAAAAAAGCAATATTAGATGGGGAAATAATTGTTTTATCCAAAGGTGAAAAACCTTCATTTAAACATAGTCTTATAAGACAAAAGGTTAGTAATAAAGATAGATTGAAATTTTTTATGAAAAAATATCCTATTAAATATATAGTATTTGATATGTTAATGATTGATGATTATGATATTAGGGATTATTCTTTTATAGAGAGAAAAGAGAAACTTAATAAAATATTAAATGAAAATGAAAAAATAGCAATAACAGAGGATTTTAATAATGGTAAAAAACTTTTTGAATTAATGAAAAAAAGAAAGTGGGAAGGAATAGTATCTAAACGTTTAAGTAGTAAGTATGTACCTGGAAAGAAACATAATGATTGGTATAAAATTAAAATAACAAGGAAAATATTAGCTATTGTTTTAGGAGTTGAACTAAAAAAGGATAATCCTAAATCTTTGATTTTAGGATTATATAAAGAAGGAGAAATTAAATATATAGGAAAAGCTTCAATTGGTTTAAAGGAAAAAGAGAAAAATCTTATAAAAGAATATATTCCTAAATTAAAGGGTGGAGATTTTAATACATTTAATTTAAAGGGTTCTATAGTTTATTTTAAAACTTTTATTACCTGTTGGGTTAAGTTTATGGAATGGACACATGATGGTTTATTAAGAAATCCAAGGATCATTGGATTTAGTGATATAGATTATAAAAAGGCTTTAGGAAGGGAAACTATATTATGAAAGATTATATAGATGTTGATGGGTATAAAGTTAAATTAACAAATTTAAATAAAATATTATGGCCAAAATTAGGTATTAAGAAATTTGATTATATAGAGATTCTTATTAATATTTCTCATTATATAATTCCCCATACAAAGGATAGAATATTAACAGTAATTAGATATCCAGATGGAGTAAAAGGCAAATCATTTTATCAAAAGAAAGTACCCAACTATGCTCCAGATTGGATAGATTTAATTGAATATAAGGGAAGTAATTATATTAATTTAAATAAAAGAGCTACTTTAGTCTGGCTTGGAAATCTTGCCTCATTAGAATTTCATGTTACTTTTAATAAATATCAAAATAATAATCCTAGCTATTTAGTATTTGACTTAGATCCATCTAAAGATCAGAAGTTCAATGAAGTTATTGAGATTTCACTTATAATTTATGATACTCTAAAAGCTTTAGGGATTAAAAGCTATGTTAAGACTTCTGGAAAAAGTGGACTCCAGATATATATCCCTACTAATAATAAATATAATTATAATGAGATTAGGAAATTAAATAAGTTTTTCGGCTTATATTTTAGTCAGAAATATCCAAGTAGGATAACTATAGAAAGAAATAAGAAAAAGAGGGATAATAGACTTTATTTTGATTACTTACAAACTTGGAATAAAAAAACTATAGTGTCTGTATATTCACCTAGAGCTAATGAATACGCAGGTATATCTATGCCTATTAAGTGGAGTGAATTAAAAAAGGGGATAGAACCTAAGGACTTTAATTTATTAAATGTTAATAAACGCTTAAAAGAATATAGTGATTTATTTATTAACCTAGAAAAGGATTATAATAAAAGTTTAGATGATATTTTAAAAAGGATTTAAAAAAAGTTAAATTATAACGAAAAGTTAACATAAAGTTAGCTTAATATTAACAAAAGATATTATAGTTTATTTTATAATATAGATGATTAAAAAATTTAAGACTACTTAGAGCTAGTAATTTTCCCTAAAAGGTGGTTGAGAGATCACCTATTTTTTTGTCAAAAAGAAGCTAGTTAACATATAATAAGTTACTATAAATAACTTAAAGTATACAATTACAAAAAGGCATCTTTAAGGATGCCTTATTTCTTAATTTTTAACAAATACTACATTTATTGCTTTTACTAAAGCTTCAATATTATCGCCTTTTTTAAAATTAGCTTTTTCAAGACTCTCTCGCGTCATCACGGACGTGATATGAGGGGCGTTTTTGCCTCAGCCACCAAGTCACATCTCAACTTGCGCCATCATATCATCGTATTTGATGTTTTCAACTTCTCCAATTAATTTATTTCTAACACCTGCTTCCAAAAGATCACCTCCAGTTATATTTTCACCAATTTTAAAAAATATAATGCAAAAACTTTAATATTATCAAATAAAATATTATAATTAAGTATAGAATATGGAGGTAATAAAAATGGAAAAGGTTTCGTTAATTAAGTGTGAAAATTACGATTACAAATTTTTAAAAAAATCAATAATAGATAGTTTTAAAAATTTAGGAGGAATTGATAAATATATTAATAAAGGTGATAAAGTATTACTTAAATTAAATTTAATAATAAAAAAAGGACCAGAAGAAGCAGCAACAACCCATCCTTTATTTACTAAAGCTTTAGCGGAAGTTTTAATAGATTATGGGGCAGAGGTAATTATTGGAGATTCACCTGGAGGACCATTTAATAAAGGTATGCTAAAGAGTATATATAAAGGTTGTGGTTTTGAAGAGATTATAAAAGATACTAATATAAAACTAAATTTTAATACTAATAGTATGGAAGTTAAAAACGATAAAGGGGAAATTTTAAAAAGCTTAACAGTAACTGAAATGCTAAAGGATGTAGATAAAGTTATTTCCGTTTCTAAATTAAAAACTCATGGTATGACAATGTTTACTGGAGCGGTTAAAAATATGTTTGGTATAATACCGGGGATATTAAAAGCAGAATATCATTATAAGATGCCTGAAATAAAAGATTTTTCTAATGCATTAGTGGATATTTGTTTAACAGGTAAGCCTATTTTATCCTTTATGGATGGCATAGTGGGAATGGAAGGAGAAGGACCAACTTCAGGAAATCCTAGAAAAATAGGAGCAGTTTTAGCATCATCAAGTCCATATCATTTAGATGTTATCGCAACTAAAATTATAGGATTAGATCCAAAAGAGGTTCCTACTATAGCAAGATGTATTGAAAGAAATATTTGTAAAGAAGATTTAAATGATATAGAACTTTTAGGAAACATAGAAGATTTTTATATCAAAGATTTTAGAATACCTGAAATAAGAAATTTGAATTTAATAGGGGATAACTTACCTAAATTTTTAAGAAATACAATAAATAAAATGCTTCAGCCAAAACCAGTTTTTGATAATGAAATGTGTGTAGGCTGTGGAGATTGTGCTAAAAATTGTCCACCAAAGGTAATTGATATGGTTGATAAAAAACCTATAGTTGATTTAGATAAATGTATAAGATGTTTTTGTTGTCAGGAACTTTGTCCTAAGGAAGCTGTTAGTATTTATAGACCGTTACTTATGAAAATATTAGCAAGATTCTAGAAGATAATACTTTACAAAATTATTTAAATATTTGTAAGGAGGTGAAAATCTGGTTAGAAAGCAACTATATTTATATTTCTAATCAGGTAAATATGTGTGGTAGATATTCACTTAATTATGGAGTAGAAAATTTGATAAAAAGATATAGGATAAGAAAAATAGATTTTGATTTTACTGTAACGAAAGAGATATTTCCATCAAATAAGGTTCCTATTATAATAAATAGAGAAAAAAGGGAAATTAGAAAAATGAAATGGGGGTTTTCACCTTCCTTTACTAAACGTTTAATAATAAATGCAAGGGCTGAAACGGTAAATGAAAAAAGATTATTTAAAAATTCATTTTACAAAAGTAGATGTTTAATTCCAGCAAGTAGCTTTTTTGAATGGGAAAAAGTTAATGGAAATAGTTATAAGTATGAAATTAAAATAAAGAATAAAAATATATTTTCTATGGCAGGTATTTATGATTTCTATAAAGACAAAAATGGGGATGAAATTGAAGCATTTACTATTTTAACCACTAAAGCTAATAATAAAATGAAAAAAATACATAAAAGAATGCCAGTAATTTTAAATGAATCAGATGAGAAAATTTGGCTCAAAGAGATAGGAAATTATAGTAAACTAAAAGAACTATTGAATAAAACTGATAATAATGATTTAATTTTTAAGAAGATATAATTAAACTTCCACTAAAGGTGGGAGTTTTTTAATAATTTTAAAGAAGGTAATATATAATGAATAGTTATCATATTTCATCCCATACTAAAACTGAGGTGATTTTTATGAAGGAAAAAATTAATGAAAAAAAATCAGGAAAAATAGGGCTAAACATGAGTCAAATAAATACTATGCAAGCAACAGGCCAATGGGATAAAACAAAGCAGTTAAAACTCCAGGAGGATAGAAATGAAAGGGATAAATCTAAGTAAAATTAGTGAAATTAGGCATAGAATTAGGGACGATGAATATAGTTTAACATTAGAAATACCTGAGGATATATATTATTCATCTTATAAAAAAATAAATAAGGATATAGCCTGTGATATAATAGAGTTTTATCTTAAAAAAAGACACGATATAGGTAAGCCCCATGATACACATATTGACCATATAGATAAAGAAAATAAAATAAATGTTTTTACAGAATTAGAATACTAATTTAAATGAACCCTTTTAGGGTTCATTTAATATTAGGGGGATGCATATATTAAGTCTAGGTAAGAATTTATGTATAATAATAACTATTTATCTTCATCATTTTCTTTATTAGGTTCCTCTTTTGATTTTGTATCTTCATTATCCTTAGCATCATCTTTATCATCATCGCTATTTAATATATTAACAAGTTCCATCATCTTTACCATATCCTGCATTTTTTCAGCATTTTTATTATCAGCTCCTCCCATAAGAGGAACGATTATATCAATTAAATTTTCCATATCAAATGATTTTTTATTAGGATCATTAAATGAGGCTAATAAATCAAGGATAACTTTATATTTATCAATATTTGTAACTATATCTAATAAGGGTTTGACGCTTTTTAATGTATCATTAGGGAGTTCGTCTTTAACTAAAGTGAAAATTTTATTCATTTTATCATTTTGATTTAAATTTGTAACAGGTTTAATTGGAGTAAAACTTTTATTACTATTTAATATTTCCATTAGCCCGATGATACTACTTACTTTTTCATACATTGGCATATAAGTATTTATTGTAGAGACAACTTGCTCTGGAAGATAAGGGCCCACTTTTTTTACTATTTCTACTTTATTTTGGATAGAGCGAATATTTACATCACTAATTATTCTATCTAGGGATTTGTTTTTAAAAAAAGTATTTTTTAAAATAGGTATTGCTAAAAAACCTATGATTAATAAATTATAATTAAAGGGACTTTTGTTCATTTTTGGAGAGGATATTTTTGTTATTTCATTCACTAGAGAGCCTCCTTTGCAATTTACTTTAAATAAAACTCTGTATATTATAATATGTAATCACTTATATTTTTGTGACAAATACTTAAAATTGCTTTAAAGATTTAAAAAGGGTAATTCATAAAGATCTTTTTAGTTAACTTAAGAAATTAAGAGTGTAATATATCACAAAATAACTACATACTAATATATATATAGAATAAGGGGGGATTTTAATTGAGTAGTGGAGATAATGATGTAAAAATTAATGAAGGTAATAACAATAGTAAAAAAGACAAAAAAGTCGAAGAAGTATTAGAAAAAATGAAAGATAAATTCAATCCATCAGATGAACAGTATGAAAAATTTAAAGAAATGGCTAAAAAATATTCTGATAAATCAGAGGATGATATATTTGTTGAGATAATTAATTTAAATAAAAAACTTATAGAAGATGGTAATAAAGAAGATTTTATGAATAAATTAAAAAAGTTAGAGAAATTACGTCCTATGCTAAATGAAGAGCAAGTTAAAAAGTTAGATAAGATATTAAAAATATTGAAAGAAAATGAGTAGTAAATAGACCGTCATTTGACGGTCTATTTTACTTAATAAAAATATGATAAAATTATATATAAGACACAAAAGATTAGGAGTGAAATCTATGTTTAAAGATAACCCTTTACTTAAAGCTTTTACAGATAATGTCTCTGAGGGATTAATATTTATTGATAATAATGGGAAAATACAACTTTATAATAAAAGGGCTAAAGAAATATTCGGGGTTATATACGAACAAGGTGAGGGTCATAGTTTAGGTAAAATATCTATAGGTGATATAGTTATTATTGCTGATAATTGTCTAGGGAGGGATGATGGAGGACTTAAATCTAAGGATTTATCTCTAATAGGAATTGAAGATGAAAATATATCTAAAAATGATGCAATAGTGGCTGTAGGATTATATAAAGATAAAACAAAGAAGGCTTCTTATAAATATGATAAAAATAAAAATAATAGTTTAAAATTAAATACTAATTATTTAGGTTTAGATATTTATATAGAGATAAATTTTAATAAAAAAAATATAATAATAGATATAGATAATAAAGAATATAGAATTGATTATATAAATTCAGTGGGGCATATGGTATTAATAAATGGTAAAAATAAAGAACTTAAATTTTATCAAGCTAAAGGATATACAATTAGAAAGGAAAGCCTTAAAGAAATACTTTTTAAAAGACCTTTTAGTGCTAAGGGAAAAGAATCTGATATTTTAAATGTAATAGGTAAAGATATATTTGAAACCCATGGATATATTTCAGCTATAAAAAAGTTTTACAAAGCAGCTAAAGGTGAAAATATTTCATATGAAGATAAGTTTGTTGAGATAAATGGTAGACCTACTTTATGTAGTCTCATCCCTATAGATAATGATAATAAAAGAATAGGAGCACTTTTAAAAGTTAAAGAGATATCTGAGTTAAAAAAGCTTACAAAACAAAGGGATGAAGCTTTATTTAAACTAGGAGTTTTAGAAAGGAAATTAAAAAATAGTTCTGATATAGAAAGTTTATTTCCAGAATTAGTAGGAAAAAGTGAACAAATTAATCAGGTTAAAAAATTAGCATTAAAAGCTTCTAAAACAAACTCAACACTTCTAATATTAGGAGAAAGCGGCACAGGAAAAAGTTTATTAGCTAGAGAGATTCATAATGAAAGTAGCAATAAAAAAGGACCCTTTATTGAATTTAATTGTGCCTCTATACCAGAAAATCTTTTAGAAAGTGAATTGTTTGGTTATGAAAAAGGAGCATTTACAGGGGCTAAGAATGAAGGTAAAATGGGATATTTTGAAATGGCGATGGGGGGTACGATATTTCTAGATGAAATAGGAGAAATGCCACCATCTATGCAGGTTAAATTGCTTAGTGTATTACAATCTAAATCCTTTTATAGGGTTGGAGGGACTAAAAAAATAGATGTTAATTTAAGAGTAATAGCTGCTACTAATAAAGATTTAGAAAAAGAGGTTATAAAGGGTAGATTTAGAGAAGACCTTTTTTATAGGATAAACGTATTTCCCATAACCTTACCACCTTTAAGGGATAGAAAACAAGATATTTATTCCCTTGTTTATACTTTGCTGCCAGATATCTGCAAGAAAGTGGGGAGTAACAAAAAAGAAATATCAGTAGATGCATTAAATAAGTTAATCAAATATAATTGGCCTGGAAATATTAGAGAGTTAGAAAATATTTTAGAAAGAGCTGTTAATTTAACTGAAGGCGATATCCTATTACCCTATCATATTATAATTAATTCAGAAGATAATAATGTAGAATCATTAAAGGATGTAGTAAAGGAAGCAGAAAAAAAAGCAATTAAACAAGCCCTAGAAAGGACAAATGGAAATCGGAAAGAGGCAATGAAGATATTAAAAATAGGAAAAACTAGCTTCTATGATAAATTGAAAAAATATAATATAAATACTCCGCATTCCAGGAATACAGTTCGGTAAAACGAACTGTATTTTTTAACCCATGGAATAAGAGTATATATAGGCTTGTACTAGTAATATTTAATAAATAATATATAAATATTCTATAGGGGTTCACATTTGCGGAAAATACCTAGAGATGGAAATATTAGTTTTTTGCTTAATATATGGATATGATTGTTGTCCAATTATTTGGTATAATAGTTGCAAGTGTATATTACAAAGGAAAAAGGAGTGATTTTATGAATAATATAAAAAGAGATGATAATTTAATATTTGGAGGATGCGATACAGTCGAACTTGCAAAGGAATATAAAACTCCTCTTTATGTAATATCTGAAAAAATAATAAGAGATAGATGCACCGAGATAAGAGATGATTTTTTAAAAAAATATAGAAATGTAACAGCAGTATATGCAAGTAAAGCTTTTTTGACACTTACAATGTGTAAAATCATTGAAAGTGAAGGTCTTGGGTTAGATGTAGTCTCAGGGGGAGAACTTTTCACAGCTATAAAGGCTAATTTTCCTTTAGATAAGGTTATTTTCCATGGAAATAATAAAACGGTTGATGAATTAAATATGGCTATAGAATATGAAGTTGGAAGAATTGTTGTAGATAATCTTTATGAACTTGAACTTATAAGAAAAATAGCAAAGCGTTTAAACAAAAAGGTAAAGATACTTTATAGAATAACACCAGGAGTTAAAAGTGATACCCATGAATATATAACAACAGGACAAAAGGATTCTAAATTTGGAATACCATTAAATGAAGAAATAATTTCAGAGGCTGTTAAAAAGGGTATTAAATATGAAGAAATAGACCTATTAGGATTTCATCTACATGTTGGGAGTCAATTATTTGATAATTCTTCACATTTAGCTGGAGTAGAAGTTGCACTTAAATTAATAAAAAAAGTAAAGGATGAATATGGTTTTGAAACTAAAGAATTAAATACAGGTGGAGGCTTTGGAATATATTATTCTGGAGATGATGTAAGAAAGCCATTAAATTATTTTACAGATTCTATAATGGATTTAATTAATGATAGGTGTAAAAGTCAAGGGATTAAGATTCCTAAAGTTATTATAGAACCAGGAAGATGGATAATAGGAGAAGCAGGTATAACTTTATATACCATAGGATCAATTAAGGAAATTCCTAACATAAGAACTTATGTAGCAGTGGATGGTGGTATGACTGATAATCCTAGACCTGCATTATATGGAGCTAAGTATGATGCTGTAGTTGCTAATAAAATAAATAAAAGGAAAGATAAGGTTGTTACAATTGCTGGTAAATGCTGTGAATCAGGGGATATACTAATTAAAAACATAACTTTACCAAAGGTTGAATCGGGTGATATTTTGGCTGTATCAAGTACAGGAGCTTATAATCATTCTATGGCAAATAATTATAACAAAAATACTAGACCGGCGGTTGTTTTAGTAAATGATGGAGAAAGTGAACTTATAGTAAGAAGAGAGACTTATAAAGATTTATTAATAAGAGAGAAATTACCTTCTAGATTTCAAGATGCTGAAGTTAATGAAAAGAGATCTGTTTAGAAAAAAGGGGGATATATTTTGCTAAAACCAAAAAGGTTAAAAAGGGGTGCAACAATAGGAGTTATAGCTCCATCAAGTTGTGATGATATAAGAAAAACTCATTTAGCAGAGAAATTTTTAATTAATGAAGGATTTAAGGTGAAAATGGGAAAAAGTTGTTATGAAAGTTATGGATACCTAGCAGGTAGTGATCAAATAAGAGCGAAAGATATAAATGATATGTTCAAAGATGATGAAGTAGATGGTATTATATGCTTAAGAGGAGGCTATGGTAGCGTTAGAATAATAGATTTAATAGATTATGAAATTATTAAAAATAATCCTAAGGTTTTTCTAGGATATAGTGATATAACAGCTTTACACATAGCAATAAATCAACTATCTGATTTGATTACATTTCATGGACCAATGCTTTCTAGTGATATGATAAAGGATTTTAAAAGATACTCTTATGATTATTTGTTTGATAATTTATTAAAAGAAGGTAGAAATAAATTAGAAAATCCTAAAGATGAAAAGATAAAGTGTTTAGTTAAAGGTAGGGCAAAGGGAAAGATTACAGGAGGGAATTTAGCCTTAGTAACATCGACCATCGGGACTGAGTATGAAATAGATACTAAGGGCAAAATCCTTATGTTAGAAGATATTGATGAACAACCCTATAGAATAGATAGAATGTTAAATAAATTAAGATTATCTGGAAAACTTAAAGATGCAGCAGGTATTATATTAGGGGATTTTAATAATTGTATACCTAATAAGAGGGAGAATAGCTTAACTTTGATGGAGGTAATTAATGATATTATTAAGCCCCTTAATATACCTACTGTTTATAATGTGAAATTTGGTCATTGTAATCCTACTATGACTATCCCCCTAGGAATAGAGATAGAAATGGATTCTGAAAAGGGAAATTTAGTAATAAATAGTATACCTACATTTAAAAAGTGAGGCATAAGCCTTACTTTTTTTTCATTGAAATATATGTTATGTAAACCAAAATAAACTACAAACTAGACTTATTGCAAAGGATATGCTATAATAGAATAGCTGATTATGTAAACCGAAAGGGGGATGTTTGTGAAATTTACAAAAAAGAAAAAGATTATATTAGTGTCCATACTGGCTATTTTAATAGTAGCATCTATAGGTTATTACAAATTTTCTAATACCGAAGAGCATAAAAACATTCCATATAGTAAATTTACAACTTTAGTTAATGAAGGAAAAATAGATACGGTAATATTAAGTGAAGAATCAAAGATAAAGGGTACATTTAAAGACGGTACACTTTTTAAAACAGATAATCCAAGAACTGAAAATTTTAAAGAAGTTCTTTTGCTTTCTGATGTTAATGTTAAAGAATCCGATGGTAACACAACAATAAAAGATGTTGTTATGTTTGTATTTTTCTTAGGTGGATTTGCATTATTAGCATTTTTTATAAACAAAAATACTGCAAAGCAAGCACAAAAGGAAATTACACAAATGTCAACTATTGATAATAACAATGGAGGTTCTGATAAAACAAATTTCGATGATGTAGCAGGTAATGAAGAAGCAAAAGAAAATTTAAAAGAACTTGTTGACTTTATAAAAAATCCAGATAAATATGAAAGATATGGTGCTAGAATTCCTAGAGGGGTATTACTATATGGACCACCGGGAACTGGTAAAACTTTACTTGCTAAAGCCTTAGCAGGAGAAGCAAATGTACCATTTTATGCAGTCTCTGGATCTGATTTTATACAAGTTTATGCAGGCTTAGGTGCAAGCAGAATAAGGGATTTATTTAAAAAAGCAAGAAATGCAGGTAAATGTGTAATATTTATAGATGAGATTGATGCTTTAGGTAAAAAAAGAAGAGGTGGAGCATCAGGAGGAGGAAATGATGAAAGTGATAGAACTTTAAATTCACTTTTAACTGAAATGTCCGGTTTTAATGGAAATGAAGGTATAATTGTTATTGCTGCAACTAACAGAATAGATACTTTAGATGAAGCTTTATTAAGACCTGGAAGATTTGATAGACAAATAGAAGTAGGCTTACCAGATATAAATGCAAGACATAAGATATTAAAACTTCATGGCAAAAATAAGCCACTAAGTAAAGATGTTGATTTAAGAAGGGTAGCTTATGAAACAGTCTATTTTAGCGGGGCAAAATTAGAAAATCTTATGAATGAGTCAGCAATGATAGCTGCTAGAAAAAATGATGAAAAAATAAGAAAGAATCATTTAGATAAGGCATTTTATACTGTTATTGCAGGAGAAGAGAAAAAAGATAGAAGTTCAGTCTCTTACCAGGAAAAAGAGATTACTGCTTTCCATGAAGCAGGACATGCTTTAGTTACAAAACTTAACTCACCAAAAAATAGGGTAACTAAAATAACAATAATACCAAGTACTAAGGGAGCTGGAGGTTTTAGTATGAATATACCTCCTGATAAGATGTATAAGACTAAAGAAGAAATTAAAAATACTATAATGACAGCCCTAGGAGGTAGAGTGGCTGAAGAATTAATCTTTGGAGAAAATAAAATAACCAGTGGAGCATCTAATGATCTACAGAAAGCTACTAAAATGGTAGTATCAATGATAGCTAGTTTAGGTATGGATAAAGAAGCAGGATTAATAAACTATGAAGCCATAGGTGGAGATGTAAGAGCTAATGGCTATATAATAAAAAGAGCAAAAACTCTTTTAAATGAAATCTATGAAGAAACAAAAGAGTTATTAAGTAACAATAAAGAATTATTAGAAAAATTAACTAAAGAATTATTAGAACATGAGACACTAGATGAAGATCAAATAAACGAATTGATAGATAATAAGGACTTTTAATAGTAAAAGTTATAAATTGTCAAGCAATGGATATGAACGAAAACGCAAATAAAGTTAACATAATATAATCTAATTGCTTATAATATGTAATAATTGCAAATAAAGTATTTTTAAAAATGAATGTTTTGTAGTATAATATTATTACAGAACAAATCCTGAGGTGTTCGTTAAACCTTAATAATTCAACCGACATATGACATCCGGGAGCTTGCGTCCGGTAGTGTATGACGAGCCTACTAGTTAGGAAGTCAAAAGCTATTGGCAGGGCACCCACTTGAGTGAGAAGCGGGTGTGAATTATGAGGATATGCGGCATCATGGGAAAACCCTTAAGTTTAACTTAAGGGTTTTGTGTTTTTTTGGTTAATGAATACCTTTTGTTAATCTTTTAATTAAATAAAGTGGTAATCCTTTAGTAATAAATAAAATTAATAAATAAAATAAGCCCCCACCAAGAAAAGAACCGATAATTGTAATATACTCCTTTGCATTTATGCTAACTAGATATGATCTTATAATAAAGATTATTATTATCATTATGGCACTTGCTAACATTGGTTTTAATATAAAATTGAAATAATTTATTTTAAAAGTTATAAACTTATTAACTGCTATATAATCAAGGATACATATTATAATTATACTTACAATAAAACCTATAAAGAAGCCATATATTCCAAAGCGTGGATTAGCCACAAGAAAATAAACTGCTACTACTTGGACAGTCATACCTACTAGGTAATTAATCGTTGTAATTACTTGCTTTCCTAAACCATGTAAAATTCCAGAAAGAGTATGATGTAATGAAAGAAACACAGTGGAATATCCTAAAATACCAATATATCTTCCTACAGTTATATCATCATAAAAAAATAATGCTAACGGGTCAGAAAAGAAGATATAAACTGCTGTTATGGGTATTGAAATAACTAAAGTAATTCTAATTGATAAAGATATATTTTCTCTTATTGTTTTAAATTTTTTAAGTTCAAGTTCTTCTGATAAATTAGGTATAATATTTATTACTAAGGCTGATGTAACGATAAAGGGAAGAAAAATTAATGGCATAGACATACCTACTAATCTACCAAAAGTTTCTATAGCTTCTTGGTTTGATAGACCAGAAACTATTAATCTTTGAGGTATTAATATGGCATTTATTAATTGCATAGAGACATTTACTATTCGAGATATAGTTATAGGTATAGAAATATAGGATATTTGAGATAGTATCTTAAATGTCTTTAATTTTTTTGCTGATTTGATATCTTTAAATTTTATAATTCGATAATTAAATACTAACCATATTAACCCAAAAATTTCACCAACTGTTATCCCACATACTGCTATAAAAGCACCTGCTTGAGATTTTAATGGATACATATGATGGATTAGAGAAAGAACAAAAACAATTCTAGTTAACTGTTCTATTATCTGTGCAATACCAGCGGGAGCTATTTTTTTTAGTCCATAGTAAAATCCTCTTATTACAGATGAAAGTGAAATTACAATTATTGCAGGAGCTAAGAAATATATAGAATATAATATATTCTCATTTTCTAATATTTCATAACTTATATATTTACCAAAAACTAAGAGTATAGAACTTAATAATAGTGATATTAAAAGTGTTAGAATTGTAGCTACTTTAAATATTTTTTTAGTACCGTTGTAATTGTAAATTGAATTTTGTTTTGCAACTAATTTTGATACTGCAACGGGAATACCTGCAGTAGTAATAGTTATAAAAACCATAAGTACAGGAAATACCATTTGAAACAGACCTATACCTTCAGGTCCAATTAATTTAGATAAAATTATTCTATAACTAAAACCTATCAAACGAACAATAAAATTCACTCCTGCAAGAATTATTGAACCATATATAAAATTAGACTTTTTCAAACTATCACCTCTAGGTTTATACTTCTATATATAAATATTCTAAAATCAAACTATTATTACTTACTTATTTTATATTAAATAATAATTACTTAAAGTTTGGAAAAAATAATTATAAGTTAGTAAATTAGCTAGTTAATATTTATAGTTTAGTCAAACTTAAAAAGAAGGGATAGATATTATGGAATTTGTATGTCCACTTTGTAATGGATTAGATAAATGGAGTAAAAAATGTTTAAAATGTGGTGGTGAAATGATAGATAGGGGACCAGTTGTTGATTATATGGATGAATATAGCCCTTATTTATCTAACGATATAACTCAAAAGGTAGATGGAGCTTGTAATGATAAATGTGTACATATTTTTAAGTGCATTAAATGTAGTAGAGATAAAAGATTTGAAGTAAAGAGAGTTAAAATGTAAAAGCAACCCATTTTTTGGGGTAGTGTAATCTAATTTGTGCTTTTAGGTAGAAAAAAGCTCCTTTCTGGCAATAATTACTAATAATAATTAAACCAGGAGGGAGTTTTTCTATGAGTACAATGCCAAAGGAAGTTTTAAGAAAAATGATAACTGAAGGAAATTTAAAGACTGCAGATGATCTCCATTCTTATTTGAAAAATATGTTTAAAGATGCACTACAAGAGATGTTAGAAGCTGAGCTAGATATCGAACTTGGATATTCTAAAGGAGATAAGAAAAATAAGAACACAGATAATAGGCGAAATGGGCATTCTGAGAAAAATGTAAAGACTAAATATGGTGAAATGAATTTAAAAATACCAAGAGATAGAAAAGGAGAATTTGAACCCGTTGTTGTTCCCAAAAATACAAGAAACATTTCTGGAATAGAAGACAAGGTTATATCTTTATATGGAAGAGGTATGTCAACAAGGGATATATATAATCAGTTATATGAAATCTATGGAATAGAATTGTCGGCAGATATGGTAAGTAAAATAACTGATAAAATAATTCCTGAAATAAAGCAATGGCAAAATAGGCCCCTTGAACCTCTATACCCTTTTGTATTCATGGATGCAATACATTTTAGCGTAAGAGAAGATGGTCAAATTAAGAAAAAGGCAGCCTATGTTGTATTAGGTATTACTCTAGATGGATTTAAGGATATATTAGGTATCTGGATAGGTGAAAGTGAATCGTCTAAGTTTTGGCTTGGAGTTCTAAATGAATTGAAAAATAGAGGGTTAAAAGATATTTTAATTTTCAGTGTAGATGGACTAACAGGATTTAAAGAAGCAGTTCAAGCAGCTTATCCAAAGGCAGAAATACAAAGATGTATAATACACCAACTTAGGAATTCTTTTAAGTATGTATCTTATAAACATAGAAAAGAATTTGCTAAAGATTTTAAAGCTGTTTACAAGGCTGTTAATGAAAAGTCAGCGTATGAAAATTTAAATGATCTTAAAGAAAAATGGGGCGAAAAATACCCCTTTGCATTAAAAAGTTGGGAAATGAACTGGGATGTTTTATCACCATTTTTTAAATACCCTGAAGAGATTCGAAGAATCATGTATACAACTAATATTATAGAAAGTCTACATCGTCAATTTAGAAAAGTTACAAAAACTAAGTCAGTTTTTCCTCATGATCAATCACTAGAAAAAATATTATATTTATCTTCAAGGAATATAATGAAAAAGTGGACTCAACGACAGAGAGACTGGGATCTAGTTCTTAACCAATTATTAGTTTTCTTTGAGGATAGAATAAAACCCTATATCTAAAAATAAGTTTTATAGTAATTTTTAAAAAAACTTACCTTGAAATATAGGGTAGCCCTGGCATTAGCCGCCGAAGGCATAAAACCTCATAATAACTATTTTTACCAATATTATGCTATTTTATGAATAAATAGCATAAATTTAGAAAACACTAAGTTTAACTTAGAAAATACAACTTAAAGTATCAACATTGTAAGTTTGGCGAAGCGAACCATTTACATTGAGATGTGGTCATGGTAGCCTTTAGGTGGCGATGCCAATCCCTTATAGGGCTATCGCCCCTTGGCAACAAACCATGACCACAGAGGCTCAATGTCAATGGCAAACTGGCAATAAGGGTCGTTAGTTATATTCCTATATTTCCACAAAGGAAAACAGGATATTCATGATTGTCAGTTAGGAGTACTTTATTTTAAAAGCACAAAATTAATTACAGACTCTTTTTTGGGTTGCTTTTAGTTTATTACTAAATATTTAGTTATGAAAGTCATCTTTATATTGTAATCTATAAAGGTCATAATAAAATCCACCTTTATCTAGAAGTTGTTGATGGGTGCCTTGTTCTTTAACTTCACCTTTATGTAGGACTATTATTTTATCAGAATGTTGTATAGTTGATAACCTATGGGCTACTGCTATTGAGGTTCTATTTTTAATAAGCTTTACTAAAGCATCTTGTATAAGTAACTCTGTTTCAGTATCTATATTAGAAGTAGCTTCATCTAAAATTAAAATATCTGGATTAAAAGCTAATGCTCTAGCAAATGCTAAGAGTTGTTTTTGTCCAGCAGATAAAGTTGCACCTCTCTCCATTACAGGTTCATCATATTTTTTAGGTAAATTCTCTATAAATTTTTCAGCGTTAACATATTTTGAAATTTCTTTTATTTCTTTTTTTGAAATGCCTTTGTTATTTAATCTTATATTATCTTTAATATCTCCAGTAAATAAGAAAACTTCCTGTAAAACTATTCCTATTCGTTTTCTTAACTGAAATTTATCTAAATTTTTAATATTTATATCATCTATTAAAATTTCACCCTTTTGAATATCATAAAATCTACTAATTAGATTAATTATTGAAGATTTCCCTGCACCTGTAGCGCCAACAAAGGCTACTGAATCCCCAGGATTTATTGTAAAGCTTACATCTTTTAAAACCCAATTATCCTTTTCATAGGCAAACCAGACATTTTTAAATTCTATTTTACCTTTTAGTTTATTAAATGAAATAGGTTTATTATTATTTTTTATATCAGCCTCTTTATCTAGTATTTGGAATAATCTTTCAGAAGCAGCCATTGCAGATTGTAATATATTATACTTTTGAGTCATTTCCATTATAGGTCTAAAGAATTGTTGTAAGTAGTTTATAAATGCATATAAGACTCCAAATTCTATGGTTCCTTTGACTACTTGACCTCCACCATAATAAATGATAGAAGCTATGCCTAAAGACCTTATTATCTCAATTGATGGTCTGAAAAGGGCGTATACCCTTATCTCTTTTTTTGTAGCATCTAGATAGCTTTGATTTATTTTATCAAATTCTTTAAATTTTTTATTATGTTTGTTAAAGATATGGACGGTTTTCATACCTGTTATATTTTCATTTAAAGTTGAATTAATTTTAGCTAATCTTACTCTAACAATTCTATATATTTTTCTAATTTTCGATCTAAATATAGCAGAAGCTATTAATATTATCGGAACAACAGAAAAACTTAATAAAGCTAATTTATAATTCATTTTTATCATTATAACTACTATACCAAGGAGTAATAATATGTCATTTATTAATTTTACTAAAACTTGAGAGTACATTTCATTTAATTTTTCAGTATCATTAGCCACACGAGTTACTAATCTTCCCACTGGATTATTATCAAAAAAAGATAGCGACATCTTTTGAAGGTGTGAAAATATTTCTTGTCTAATATTAAAAATAATCTTTTTACTAGAATAATTAAGTATATACTTTTGAGCATAGTGACTTATAAATCCAATAGTAATCAAAATTAAATATATTATACCTAATTTTGATAGATTATCTATATCATTTTGTCTAAATGTTTTATACTCATCCTTTGATAAAAGAGTAGCACTATAGGAATTATCAGCTGTTTTAAATGTAGCTTTTTTACCATTAGTTTTTATAGTTACATTTTCCTTTGGACTTTTAATTGAGCCATCAATTAAATAAAATTCACCTTTAAATTTGTATATTGACTTAATTTCTTTATCAGAATACTTACTTTTTTCTTTTTCTGTTAATTTATTTTCCCTTACATATATATTATTTTTATAAGAGATTCCCTCTATGGGTGCATTTCCTTTATCAAATACATACATAGGCTTTTTATAAGCTGTTATATAGTCATCAATAGCAATTTGCATAACATAAGGTCTTGCTAATAAAACTATAGTAGCAAAGATAAGTAAAATAAGAGATAATAGTATATATTTAAAGTAGGGCTTAGCGTAGGATAATAATCTTTTCATTAATTTTGAATCATAGGCTTTACCCAGAGTTTCTTCTTCATGAATATTTCTCATATAAAAACCTCCAGTTATTTGTTCTTAAGTTTTTCTTCTAATAGTTGTTTTTCATAAATATCTCTGTAGATGCCATTATTTTCAAGAAGTTCATTATGTTTACCTTTTTCAACTATATTACCTTCATCAAGAACAATTATTTTATCTGAATCTTTTACAGTTGATATTCGATGGGCAATAATAATTGTTGTTTTTTTATCCATTGTATCTTTTAAATTATTAAGTATTTTTTCTTCAGTTTGGGTATCAACTGCAGATAAACTATCATCTAAAATAAGTATATTAGGATCTTTAATAATAGCCCTTGCCATAGCTGTACGCTGTCTTTGACCTCCAGATAATGTTATGCCCCTTTCACCTAAAAATGTATCGAATTTATTAGGAAAGTCCATTATATTATCAAATACTTCAGTCATTTTAGTTGCCTTTTCTATTTCTGTAGCACTAATTTCATTTTCATAAGCGAAGGATATATTCTCCTTTAGTGTATTAGAAAATAAAAAGTTATCTTGGGCTACATAACCAATATTTTCTCTTAATGTTTTTAAAGTGTAGTCTTTAATATCTAATCCATCAATTAAAATTTCACCTTCGTTGATATCATATAATCTTAATAATAAGTTGACTAGAGTGGTTTTTCCACTACCTGTTTTTCCAACTATACCTAGAGTAGATCCCTTTGGTATTTTCAAATTTATATTTTTAAGCACATATTTGTTAGTATTTAAATACTTATAAGAAACATTTTTAAATTCGATATTTCCATCAATAATACTTTTACTGCTAGTACTTTCACTATCTATGATTTCAGGTTTTTCAGATAAAATTTTGTTAATTCTATCCATAGAGGCTGCTCCTCTTTGAAGTAAGTTTATAACCCAACCTATAGCCATCATCGGCCATACTAATAACGTTAGATAACTGTTAAAGGCTACAAACTCTCCTAGGGTTATATCCCCTGAAATTACTAATATTCCACCATACCATATAACAATTAAAAAACTTAGGCCTGAAATAAATCTTACTAAGGGTTCAAATAATCCTTGAATTTTTATCTGATTCATATTCATATCAAAATTATATTGATTAGCTTCAGTAAACTTCTCTATTTCTTTTTTTTCCTGAACATAGGATTTAACGACTCTAATGCCTGCAAAATTTTCCTGGGCTTTATCAGAAAGATTAGAAAAAGATTCTTGTACTAATTTGAAACGTTTATGTATCAATTTACCTAATTTACCAATTAAAAATGCTAGAAATGGTAAAGGTAATAAAGCAAGTAACGATAATTTTAAATTAGTTGTTTTAATCATCATAATTAAAGCTGCAATTGTGATAAAAATTGCATCAGTAATCATTACTATTCCTGGTCCTAATGCCATTCTTATAGCGTTTATGTCATTTGTAGCATGAGCCATTAGATCACCAGTTTTATGTTTATTAAAGTAATTAGTTGATAGAGATTGTAGATGTTTGAATAATTTATTTCTGATGTAGTATTCTAATTTTCTTGAAGTACCCATTATGTATATCCGCCAAAAATATCTTCCAATTCCTATAAAAATTCCTGTTAATATTATATAGAAGCTATATTTAAGCAAACCAGAAATATTAATCATATTATTTTCTAATAAATCAGTAACTTTTTTTAATATTTGAGGTACGATAAGTTGAATTACATCAACAATTATTAACCAGATTATTCCTAAAACATATTTCCATTTATGTTTTAGAAAGAAACTCTTTAATGTTTTAAAACTTCCCATAAAATCCCTCCAAAAAAATAAATCTAGTATAACTATTTCGATATACTAAATAAAAATCCTTTATATTTTAAGTTTATATAAGAATAATTACATATTTAAATTATTTTTTCAAATAATAAATAAGAGTTGTATTTAATTTTAACTTTTTTAGGAGGTGTAAGTAATGAAACAAAACACTTTAGATATGATTAAAAAGAAAATAGCAGATTCTCAGGAAATGGTAAGGGACTATGAAATGTTTTCAAAGCAAGTAAGAGATACTGAATTAGGAGAAACTTTTAAAATGTTTGCTGAGGAGTCAGGAATGCAGGCAAGAAGATTACAAGCAATATTAGATAAAAAAGAAGGAAGGAAATAATATTTAAGACCCTTTTTGGGTCTTTTTTATAATTAATCTAATAATACTTTTTTAAAAGTATCATATACATAGGTAATAGTTTGTATTATAATGATTCTTAGATATAATATATTTAAAAAAAGGTAGGAAGGAAGAATAAAATGAAGAAGGTAAGAATAATATATAATCCCTCTTCAGGGAGACAACTATTACATAGAAAAATTGATGCTATTTGTAAAATATTAATGGATAAAGGTTATGTTATCGGAAAATATGCTACTAAAAAGAAATATGATGCCATGGAAGAAACCATAAGATGTTGTAAACAGGACTGGGATATTATCATAGCTTGTGGAGGAGATGGTACTGTTAACGAGGTAGCTTCTGGGATAGTAAAGGGAGGTAGAAAAATACCGATTGCTATATTGGCTTCTGGAACTGTAAATGATTTTTCAAATTTCATGTCTCTTCCTAGGACACCAAAAGAATTTTGCAAAATGATAGAAGATGAAAATATTACTGATGTAGATTTAGGAAAATTAAATGATAAGTATTTTGTAAATGTTGCAGCAGGTGGTCTTTTAACTAATGTAGCACATCAGGTCCCATCAGAATTAAAAACTCTTTTAGGAAGAATGGCTTATTATTTAGAAGGGCTAAAGGAAATACCTAAACAAAAATTTAGGCCAATAAAAGTAAGGGTAACTAGTAAAGAATATACAGGTGAAGATGAAATATTATTATTTTTAATATCTAACAGTTCATCTATAGGAGGGTTTAAAAAATTAGCTCCAGATGCTGAGGTTAAGGATGGTTTTCTTGATTGTATTTTAATTAAGAAGTCTGAGATACAAGATATAATAACTATATTTGTAAAGATTCTCAGTGGAGAACATGTTAAACATCCAAAGGTTGAATACTTTAAAACTAGAAAAATTAAAATAGAAACTTTAGAAAAAGTTCATATTGATATAGATGGAGAGTATGCTGGAGTATTACCTGCTGAATTTGAAATACTTCCTAATAGTTTTAGAATATTTACACCGAAGAAATAAAAATGAGAAAAAACAAAAGCTTTTTAGGATTAATCAAAGCTTCTTATATATTTTATAGATTTTTTATTTTCAATAGAGTCTATAAATGAAAAAAAGTAGTTCGTTTTGGAGTATTTTATATTTCATTTCCAAAATGAACTACTTCTTTTCATTTATTTTGTTTTATTTTTTTTAGTTTCTTTTTTTGTTTCTGAAGTAGTTTGTTTCATTTTACAATTTCCTTCAAAAGTAGCATTTTCATCAACTATAAAGTTGTTAACTTGAATATCACCAAAGACTTTACCTGTATTTGTTATTCTTAATTGGTCACTACCAATAATATTACCCTCTACAACACCAGAAACTAAAATACTACTACATCTTATATTACCCTTTACTTTTCCCTCTTTACCAATAATCACATTACCTTCTATTGTTATATCACCATCTAGTATACCATCTAGTCTAATAGTACCACTAGCTTCAATTTTACCTTCAAATCTTGTGTTTTTACCTATCAAAGTATCTATTTTTTCATTATTAATTTCTTTTTTTCCAAACATTTTAATCTCCTTTCTATTTAAAGGTTCTTAATATTTTAGTAGGGTTAACAGGTTTTCCATAATATCTAACTTCAAAGTGAAGATGGGGTCCTGTACTTTTACCTGTATTACCCATCTTAGCTATAACTTGACCTTTATCTACTTTTGTACCTACCTTTACAAGTAATTTATTGTTATGTCCATATATTGATTGATAACCATAACCATGGCTTATAATAATCATACGGCCGAATCCACCATTATATCCAGAATAAGTTACTATACCTTCACCAGCAGCTTTAATTTTAACGCCGTAGTTATTAGATATATCGATTCCATAATGAAATTCAGAACCTCTCCCAAAGGGGTTTTTTCTATAACCATAGCCTGATGATATTTTACCGGTTGTTGGCATCAAATCTGGCTTTGCTTCTAAAAATCTTAGTCTTTTTTCCACATCACTTATTAGTTCACTTAAATCTGATTTCCCTTTATCTAATTCCTTTGATAATACATCCATTTTTGTTTCGAAGTTTTCTTCACTTAATAAATTAACAGTCTTATTAACAATACGCTCGCCGCCCCTTGAATTACTAGTATTTTTAGAGATATTACTTTCAAGACCTACCATTTCTTTTACAGTTTTTTGAAGGTCTGATATGGTTTTAAGCTTTTTTTCAACTTCTGATGTTTTTTGCTTTAAATCAATTATTTCAGCATGTTGTTTTTTATTTGCAGCCTTTAAAGTATTGATTTTTTCTACTTTTGATTGATAATTATTTTTTATATAAGTATATTTGTTATATAAATTCCAAGTATAAACTGTAGCTACTATTAAGCTTATTACTACGAAGGAAATTATGGTTTTTGGTAACCATGTTGGCATTTTCATTTGCTTTACTTTATCTGATTGGGGTACAATAAGTAAAGTAAAGTGTTTAGATTTTTTGTTTTTTATGTGATCATGTTTCAAAACAGTCACCCTTTGCTTTTTTAGAATTAAGCTACTCTTAATTATTCTATAAAAATGTTTAGAATCCTTTTTTAAGTTGTTGTTTTTACGTTAACAATTACTGGAATTCAATATTAAAAAGGGTTTTAGTTGACTAAAGTTAAATATTAATGCTAAAATTTAGATATATGATAAATGGAGGTAAAAAAATGACTGATGTAAACTTTGAGAAAAGTGTTATTGAAATCGAAAAAAGTTTAAGAAAAGTAGATAATATTATTAGACAAAAAGGTAGGGAAATACTTAAAGATTTTAATATTACTGCACCTCAATTTATAGCACTTCAATGGCTTATAAATGAAGGTGATTTAACTATTGGTGAATTAAGTAAGAAGATGTCTTTAGCTTGTAGTACAATAACTGATTTAATAGATAGAATGGAAAAAAACAAATTAGTAGTGAGAACTAAGGATGAAAATGATAAAAGGGTAGTAAGAATTAAGGTAAAAGAAAAGGGGCATACACTAGTACAAGAAGTTTTAGATAAAAGAAGGTATTTTCTTACTGAAAAATTAAAAGGATTTAAAGAAGAGGATAAAAAATTTTTAATGAAAAATCTAAAATCTTTACATGCTGCTATGAAGGAAGTTGAGTAGGTCACTTTACATAGTTATAATATATTTTTGGTATACTAATTAATAAATCTAGTGGGAGGTGTTTTTATGGGAGTAACAATAAAGGATGTTGCTAAGGAAGCTGGAGTTTCAATATCGACAGTTTCTAGAGTAATAAATAATTCAAAACCAGTTAGTCCTGAAATAAAAAGAAAAGTTCTTCAAATTATAGATGAATTAGGATATAGACCTAATGAAGTAGCTAGAACATTAGTTACTAAAAAGTCATATTTAATAGGTGTAGTTGTTACAGATTTAGGGAATTCTTATATAGCTGATATGGTTAGAGGAATTGAAGAAGTAGGTAAAATGTATAATTACGATATTTTACTGTGTAGTACATATGGAGAAAAAGAGGCAGAAGCTAAATATTTTAATCTACTAGATAGAAAACAGGTTGAAGGTATAATACTTATATCAAATTCTTTAAATGATGATATCGAGGAGATTATAGGAAGGTATAAAAAACCATTTGTATATTTAAGTAGATATTCATTTGAAAAGAAATACCCGACCGTCACAATAAATAATTATCAAGCAGCATACGAAATGACTAGATATTTACAAAGTTTAGGACATGATAACATAGCATATGTAAGTAGTGATATGGGGCCAAATTCTGTAGAGGGATGTATACATAAAGGATATAAAAATGCAATTAAAGAAAATGAAAATGCAGAAGAAAAAGTTTACGATGCAAAGGGTATAGATGTAGAAGATGGATATGAGATAGCTAAGGATATAGCTAAGGATTTAGAGGAAGTTTCAGCAGTCTTTTGTAGTACAGATGAACTTGCTTTAGGTGTTAGTAATTATTTATCTGATAATAATATAAAGGTCCCTGATGAAGTATCAATAGCTGGCTTTGGAGATATAAATTTTTCATCTGTTTTTAGACCTAGGCTTACAACCATAAAGGAGCCCTATTATGACATAGGAGCAGTAGCAATAAGAAGAATTATTAAAGAATTAAAGGAAGAAGAAATAGATAAAGAACATATTACTTTGCCTTTTCAAATACAGAAAAGAGATAGTTGTCTTAAATTAATATAGAATAAAAAATCTCCAAATTAGTAATAATAAAATTGATACTATTTGGAGGTGATTTTGTGAATAGAAGAATATTAGTTGAAGATAGTTTAACAAATGTTAAGGATGTTTTATTAGGTCAAGGTTATGAAGTTGGAAAATTAAGTACTGAGAAAAATAATTTAGAAGGTTATGATGCAATTGTAGTATCAGGACAGGATAAGAATTTTATGGGAATTACAAATACAGTTACAAAATCTCCAGTAATTGATGCTAGAAATAAATCAGCTGAAGATATATTAAATCAAATAAATCAATTACAAGGAAAGCTTAAATAAAGCAGCTTATGCTGCTTTTTTATTTTATATATTTGATGAAAATAGTATTGATTGATAGAATAATAAAAAAATATAGGTGGTGGACTTATGAAAACTTTTATAGCAATGGAATTTGATAAAGAATTGAAAGATAATATAGGGAAAATACAATTGAAATTAAAGGATAAATCAGAAAAGGGTAGTTGGGTTTATGTTGATAATTTACATTTAACATTAAAATATTTAGGTAACACTACACAAAGAGCTATAGAGGATGTAAAATCAGTTTTAGGAAATATATCTAAGGAAAATAAACCTCTAAGTTTTACACTGGGTGAATTAGGTTTTTTTCCAGGAAAGGATATATTAAGGGTAGTTTATTTAAATTTAGATGGAGAGACTAATGAATTATTAGAATTATTTAAACAAGTCGAAATGGATATGAGAAATATAGGTTTTTCAAAGGAAAGAAAAAGATTTAAACCCCATATAACATTAGGAAGAAATATATTATTTGATAGTACTTTTTATAATATAAAAACACTTATAAAAAAAGAGTTAAGTTACAAATTCAAACTAAAGACTATAACTTTAATGAAAAGTGAATATAAAGATGGAAAAACAATCTATACACCTATTAAGAGGTACAATCTTAAAGGATAAACGGCTTTATTTAGAGAAAGTGATAAACCACTAAAAATTGTTGAAGCTTTCTAATTTTTTGCAATAATAAGAAGGAGATATACTTTTTATTTAGAATAATATTAAGAGGATAAATATTATTAGACGAAGGAGATGACACATATGAAGAAAGTTATCATAAATGGAAATGACCTTACCATAGAAGATGTGGTAAATGTTTCTAGGAAATATTACAAAGTGGAACTTTCTAAGGAAGCTAAAAAGAAGGTTAATGAATCTAGAAAGCTAGTAGATAAATTTGTTGATGAAGAAAAGGTTGTCTATGGAATTACAACGGGATTTGGAAAATTTAGTGATGTATTTATATCAAAAGAAGAGGCAAAAAAATTACAAAGGAATCTAATATTTAGCCATTCTTGTGGGGTAGGAGATGCTTTAGATGAAGAAATCGTTAGAGCAATTATGCTACTTAGAGCTAATGCATTAGCTAAGGGTAATTCAGGAATAAGATTATCTACAATAGAGACATTATTATCTATGTTAAATAAAAAAGTACACCCAATAATACCTGAAAAAGGATCATTAGGTGCTAGTGGAGACTTAGCTCCGTTATCCCATATGGTATTAGTTATGTTAGGAGAAGGAGAAGCAATATATAATGGTGAAAGACTATCTGGTAAAAAAGCTATGGAAAATGCTAGTATAGAATCAATAGAATTGACATCCAAAGAAGGGTTAGCATTAATAAATGGTACGCAGGTAATGACTGCAATAGGACTGTTAACTATTAACGATGCTATAAACGTTTCTAAAATGGCTGATATAACAGCTGCATTAACTATTGAAGCACTAAATGGGATTACTAATCCATATGATGAAAAGATACATAATTTAAGAAGGCATAAAGGGCAAATAGATACAGCTAAGAATTTATTAACAATATTAGATAATAGTAAAATGACAACAAAACAAGGTGAATTGAGAGTTCAGGATGCTTATACATTAAGATGCATTCCACAAATACATGGGGCTAGTAAGGATGCTTTAAACTATGTAAAAGAGAGAATTGAAATTGAGATTAATTCAGTTACAGATAATCCTTTAATATTCCCTGAAGAGGAAGAAGTAATATCAGGTGGAAATTTCCATGGACAACCTATGGCACTTCCCTTTGATTTTTTAGCAATTGCAATTAGTGAGCTTGCAAATACTTCAGAAAGAAGACTAGAGAGATTAGTTAATCCTTCATTGAGTGGACTACCTGCATTTTTAGTAGAAAAGGGTGGACTTAATTCAGGATTTATGATTGTACAATATTCAGCCGCTTCTTTAGTTTCTGAAAATAAAGTTTTAGCTCATCCTGCAAGTGTTGATTCTATACCATCTTCAGCTAATCAAGAAGATCATGTATCAATGGGAACAATAGCTGCAAGAAAGGCTAAAGAGATATTAGATAATACTACAAAGGTATTGTCTATGGAGCTTTTAGCAGCATGTCAAGCTATTGATTTAAGAGGAAATGAAGGGTTAGGAAAAGGAACTGATAAAGCATATACTAAGGTAAGAGAAACAATTGAAAAATTAGTGGATGATAAAATAATGAATATAGAGATAAATAAATGTGAAGAATTAGTAAAGTCTAATGTTATAATCGAAGATGTAGAAGAAAGTATAGGAACACTAAATTACTAAATTCTTTTAGTTATTTACTCCTTAATGTTGAAAAGTAAGCTAATATACTTTAAAATATAAATGTAGTATAATATAAGGAGTGAATTTATGTTATCTAAAGAGAAATTATCTAGAATAAATGAATTAGCAAAAAAATCTAAGAATGAAGGATTAACTAAAGAGGAGAAAAAAGAACAAAAAAAGCTGAGGGAAGAATATCTTAAAGCTTTTAGAAAAAATTTCAAAAGGCAACTAGATTCAATAGAAATAGTTGATTAAAGCTGTATTTATATACAGCTTTATTTTTTTACATAACATTAAGGTTATCAATATTTTTTAGATTATCTATAGTTTATATCTATATTTATAATAATTTTAAAAAGAATATACTATAATTGAGTTAGAATAATTGAAAGGGGAGTTATGATGGCAGATTATAAAGAACTATGGAAATCATTAGATATTGATCTTGAAAAACATGATAAATTGTGTGCTGTATTACCGGAGTTTTATGAAGATATTTATCTTTCTCAAGAAAATAGACCAGATGGAATGAATTATTTTAATTTTGTAGTTTCAGAAATTCACGGACTAAGAATAAAAGAATTAGCAGATTTTAAAGAAAAAGGTGGAAAGGTATTTGGTAGTTTCTGTGTTTTTGTACCGGATGAGATTGTATTTGCCGCAGATGGTATAGGAGTTGGACTTTGTGGTGGATCTGACTTTTGGGTACCGGATGGTGAGAAAGAATTACCAAGAAATACTTGTCCTTTAATTAAAGCTTCTGTAGGAGCTAGAATAAGCAATACATGTCCATACTTTTCTTCAGCTGATATGTTAGTTGGGGAAACAACTTGTGATGGTAAAAAGAAAGCGTGGGAGATATTAGGTGAGTATACTCCAATGCATGTTATGGATCTTCCTCAGATGAAAAGAGAAAAGGATTATAAACATTGGAAAGAAGAGTTAGAAATATTTAAGGATAAAGTTGAAAAAATGACTGGTAATAAAGTAACTAAGGATAAATTACAAGAATCTATAAAAATGATAAATGATAAAAGAAAAGCATTACAAAGATTATATGATTTAAGAAAAAATGAAAAGTTACCTATAAGTGGTAAAGATGCCCTTTTAATAACACAAATAGCTTTCTATGATGATCCTAAGAGATTTACAGAAAAAGTAAATGAATTATGTGATGAATTAGAAGAAAGAGTTAAAAATGAAGTAAATGTATTTAATGATGATACAAAAAGAATTTTAGTAACAGGTACACCCCAGGCAGTACCTAACTGGAAAATGCATGATATTATAGAAACAAGTGGTGGGGCTGTAGTTTGTGAAGAAACATGTATTGGAACTAGATATTTTACTAATACAGTCAATGAAGATTGTAATAGTTTAGATGAACAATTAAAAGAGCTTAGTAATAGATATATGGGTATAAACTGTGCTTGCTTTACTCCAAATGATGGAAGAATAGATGATATCAAAAGATTATATAAAGAATATAATGCAGAAGGGGTTATATATTATAGTTTACCATTTTGTAATACCTATGCAATTGAATATAAGAGAGTTAAAGAAGAATTAGATAAAGAGGGTATACCTGTAATTATGATTGAAACTGACTATAGTAATCAAGATGTTGGTCAAATAAAAACAAGGTTAGAAGCATTCTTTGAAATGTTAGAAAATTAAAGTAAAAGAAAAAATTAGGTGGTAATTTGAAAAAAGAAGTTAAAGCATATGTACTTTTTCCTTCCCATACTGATGGATTAAAATTAGAAAAAGTATTAAAGGAAAGAAAAATAAAATATACAATAACCCCAACACCAAGAAGTTTAAGTAAAAGTTGTGGTATAGCTATAATGATAGATCCAAATGATATTAAAGAAATAGAAAATATACTAGAATTAAACCCTAAAATTAAAACTGAGGGTATACACAAACTAGAAAAAAGAAAAAGAGTTACATAAAAATATGTCCCCTAAGGGGCATATTTTTATGTAAATTGTAAAATAATGACATCTTCAATGTTTAGGCAAAAAATTCTGTAGTCTACTGTCAAGAAAAAAATAAAACCTTTAGCAGTAAGTGCTAAAATTTTTATTAAGATTATCCTATACTTAAAATTGAACTTTAAGGATTCCGTTAAATAAAGAATGAAAACATCCAATAAATGGTAAATAAACACCAAAAAATAATTTTTAAAATTGTATTTATTTTAAGATTAGCAAAATTGGTACTCTAAAGTCAAATTTTATTTAAGTTTAAGCGTAAAAAAGGGCATAGAATCCCCAGGGAGCTTTGGGAAGATTTAAAATTATATAAGTATTATAAGAACCTGTCAAAATCCAGGTAGTATACTTTTTAGGTCCTTTGACAGAACCTTAAT
>VEND01000025.1 GCA_009711765.1 Bacillota bacterium
GTATTATTTATTGGTGATTCTACCATTTATCTTAGGGGGGAGAACTTAAAAATCCTGCTAAATCTTTAAATTTCAATGATTTAGCACTGGAAATATATCAGAATAAGTTAATTTTTTTGACGGAACACTAAATTTTATGAGTGGAATCAGAATGAAAAGATATGGATAGGTTTGAATAATAGTTCTAAATATCCTAAACTTAAGTTATTTTTTGATAAAGAAATAGGAAGTAGCAGAGCAGTGGGGGATATAATAGTTAAAATAGGAGTTACTTATCCTATTTATGATACTGACCTGCAAGGATTAAATATTAATTCAATTAAATCATTCTACTTAAAACTTGATCAACCTACAAGAAATATAGTAAATAGTTCAGAGCAGTTAAAAGAATATAAACAAGTTTTTAGAAACCTTTTAGATAAGATTAATCAAAATTACCCTAATGCTAAAACAATACACATATTCTACTCAGGTCAACCCTCTTTAGCATTCACCTTTGGAGCTACTATTAGTGAAAGAATGGATTGTAATACTATCGTATATAATCATACCAGAAATTCAGAAATAAAATATTCTTGGGGATTAAAGATGATAAAGAATTCTAGCAATAAAGAAGAAATATATGTAAATGCAGGGAGGATAAGTAAGCATGTATAACTTAGGTGATGAATTTTTAAAGTTTCATAATAAAAAAGTAAAGCTATTATATACTGAAAAGCAAAAGTTAAGAAATTTGAAAAAGCTAAACCTAGATAGATTAAAAGCAGGGCTTAATGAAATAAATGAAGAAGAAGATAAATTTTATAAGATTATAAAGACTTATGAGCAGGGTAGTGTGGCTATGAATACAGTAACTCAGAATGACAATAACGAATATGACATAGATATAGCTGTGATTTTTGAAAAGGATAATATACCTAATCAACCACTAGATGCAAGAAAACTTGTAGCTGATGCATTAAAAAGAAAATGCACAAATTTTGCAGAAGAGCCTACAGCTAGAACCAATGCAGTAACAGTATGGTATAAAGAAGGTTATCATGTTGACTTTGCAGTTTATAGGCAATATGAAGATGATTGGGAAAATACAATAAGAGAGCATGGAGGAGTTAATTGGATTGCAAGAGACCCAACAGCTATTACTGAATGGTTTAATAATGCTGTAAAAGATAAAAGTCCTAAAACGGAATTTGGAGCTACTGTTGAATTTGGACAAATGAAAAGAATTGTAAGGTTATTAAAAATGTTTTGCAAGTCAAGATTATCATGGTCATTACCAGGTGGGCTTATAATATCTGTATTAGTAGAAGAATGTTATAAACCTGATTATCATAGAGATGATGTAACTTTTTATAATACTATTCAAGCCATATGTAATAGACTTCAGTCGAGTTTAGATGTATATAACCCAATACATACAAATCTACTACTCAATGTTAAAGAGGAACATACCAATAAAATTAGGAGATTAAAGGAAAAGCTTGAAGAAAAGTTAGAGTATTTAGAAGTCTTATTTGAATATGATTGCACAGAAAAGAAAGCTATGAAAGCTTGGAAGAACTTCTTTAATCATGACTATTGGAAGTATGAGAAGACTATTGAAAAAAGTTCAAATTATGCTAGAAGTGACTTTGTATATGGACAGTATTTTTTAGACGTAGATGTGTCAGTTTATTTTGAAAAACATGGACGAGTTCCAATTTGGGGACTAGATTATAAATGTAATTATATAATGAAGAAAAAGTGGATTAAGTTTGTAGCTAGCCACAATATTCCATATCCATATAATATTAAGTGGGAAGTATACAATTCAGGTGATGAAGCAAAAGAAAATAATGATATGTATCACGTAACAGAAGGAACTAACTTGACACAATGGGAATCAACAGCATATAGAGGGAAACATGAATTAGTTTGTTCAATTGTGAAAAATGGATCTGTTGTGGCACGTAAAGTATGTGAAATAAATATAGCTTAAAATTAGACACTCACTTTCAAAGTGAGTGTCTATATTTAAATAGTATGAATAAATATATCAAAGGGGGGCAACATGTCTAAATTAGAAACTATTTATCATTATTGTAGCATAGATACATTTTTTTCAATAATCCAAAATAAAACTATAAGAGTATCTGATTTAAATAAAACTAATGATTTTATGGAAAAGAAATGGACTATAGGAAGGTATTATGTCAATATGTAAATTTCATGTTATTAAAATTATGAGGTTATATGTCCTAAATATCCATTGAAAAAGGAGGGATATGTTTGGGTAATGAAAATTTAACGAATAATAGAGAAAAGATTTTTAAATACAGGAGAATCTCATTAGTATGTTTATATTTGACTTTTCCTACACTTTTTATATCTGCTTTAAATATCTTTTTTATAATATTACCAATAGGGCTAGGTATAGCTTTTTTAGTCTTAAATTTTTTATATTGGAAATGTCCTTATTGTAATAAGGATTTTGAAATAAGACAAGGAGCAACAGATAGAATTACTCATTGTCCATATTGTGGTGAAAAATTAAGAGATTATTATAAATTTTAAACCTCTATATTGATGAAAAGGAAGCATTGGGTATTTATGCCAACAATATAGAAAATATGGGGAGATAGCTTATGGGTTGTATGGCAATAAAAGAAATGGTATTAACTTTCCATACAAAGGTTATCTATTTTTATCTACTATAAAAATATTTGGGTTAAAACATATATTATGTAAAAAAAATATATAATTAAGGGGAAATTTTAATGTTAAAGTCAGCTAAAAGTGGTCTAGGTATTATGTTTTTAGGTTTTTTTATAGCTATTATGGCAGCAAGATTTTTTTTAGTGGAACTCCAGAATATACTTATTATACTGCTATTTTCTTTTCAATACTTTATCTAGCTGGAGTTGTAGGAATATCCACATCATTAATATTGAATGAACTAGTAAAAAATAATATATTAAAAAATATATACCAAAGTAAAAATAATAAATGTTACTATTTATGTATAAAGAATTTTATATTATAGTATCAATACTATTCACTAACAGGATTGGTTTAAAGTTTTATACTTCTTTCTATCTTTATGTAGATATAGCTTCATATATATCCGTAGCTCATAATTTTTTAGAATTGAAAAAAGAGCTGTCAAAAAAACTAAATAAAGCTTTAAACGTATGTAGATGTCCTATTTTAGAAGTAGGGCTTTTTATTATGTAATTATATTTTTAAACAATAGTTATTAATTAATTTTAGTTAAAGCATAGTAAATCTTATAACATAATTCTTTTTTTATTATTAAAAGATTACCTTAAATGATAAAAAACGACATATTTCACAGGGGTAAAAAGATATAATTGATAGTGGGTAGTTATATAATTTATTATGACTTTTGAAAGATTATAAAATAGCGTACAAGTTACATTAGTAGTATAGTTTGAAAGCAAAAATAGCTATAAAATAAAATATTACCGACATAAAGTGTCGCTGATCCATTAATATTATGTGAAAATGCGACTGTCGGTAATTAAGGAGTAGATGACATAACCATGTTTAGTTATTTTATAATAGCGAATAAAAAAGGAGATAATTATGGAGATTACTGAATATTTAAAAGAACAAAAACCTTTATTAATAAAAGTAACAAAACGCAAATATGCAGAAAGTTTTAGAAAAGGTAAAATATATATGAATTCCCTTTCTGTTTTTCGTGAAATAGAAAATAAGGGAGATGAGATGACAAGAGATATATATGAAGGCGCAGATCATGTTATTCAATCAACAGAGTTTGATTATTTAGTTTCACCAACTGATAAAAACTTTAGAATACCATCTTCAACAATAATAGGTGGACTTTGGAGAGGCTTTGAAAAATATAGTTGCCTAAAAGTATTTTGTTTTTATGATATTAAATTAGATATACAAAATAAATTGATTCACCCTATAGACAAAAGAATATTTGACTTTGGGGACACTTATGTTTTGATTCTTGATATATTTGAATTTATGAACAGAATTAATAAAGAATTAATCAAAAACGATGATTTAATCGAAAAGCCATCTGTATTTAGACATGTTGAATATATAGATGCTTATAACTACAACGGAAGCGTTGGACCATTTAGGAAATGCGATGAATTTAGGTGGCAGAATGAATTTAGGTTATGTATTAACCTTAAAAATAAAAATATTGAGCCATATACTTTAGATATTGGCGATATTTCTGATATTACGTTAATTGGAGGTATAAAAGAAATGGTTGAAAAAATTAGATTTGTTGATGAAAATAAGTTATATTTTGCATGTGATTAGCACGAGGATAATGGCTACATCATCTAACATAGCATTTGCGGACAGTCTACAAAAAAGAAAATATTAAAGGATCTAGATGAAAGAATGAAATCTTGTAAGCTAGAAATACATCCTCAGAAGATAAAATTAGTATATTGTAAAGATAAAGATAGGAGAAGAGAATATCCAAATGTAGATTTTTATTTTCTTGGCTACACATTTAAAGGCGTATATATTAAATGTGGAACAGGAAGGCGGGGAATTAATTTTATTGCCTCTGCCAGCAAGAAATCGAACAAATTATTTCGTACTAAGATAAAGGCCTTGGAAATACACAAGAAAACTAGATTAAGATTGATATAATAGCTGAGTTGATAAATCCTATTGTGAGAGGATGGATTAATTACTTTGGAAAATACAATGTATCAGCTATTAGGTATTCGGTGAACTGTGTAGAAAGAAGAATAGTTAAAAGGGCAATGAGCAAAAATAAAAGATTTAGAGGGCACAGAAAAAGGGCTGAAAAATGGTTAGCTGAAATTAGAAAAAGAGAACCAAAATTATTTGCCCACTGGAATTATTGAAATAGGAATGTTGTTATGAGTTAAATGATAAGAGCCGGATGAAGGGAGACTTTCACGTCTGGTTTCGTGAGAAGCTTTGGATGAAAGTCCCATTGTTTACTCGACTGCTAGGGGCGATGGGTGACCATCGGTTCTATGGTGACTAGTATATTTCTAAGAACAAAAGAGGTGAAATAATATTATGGATATATTAAGTGTGATAAACAAAGGTATTAAAATAGCATCGTTCATTTCTGCAGTTATATTATTATTAAAAACATTTTTAAAGGATGATCTTGAGAAAAAGATAGAACCATATTATATGCAATTTTTTAGAAAAACTATTAGAGAATTTATAATTATGATAATTTCACTTTTAAATCTTTTCCAATTTCCATATTTAAATAACTCTATAATTATTTCAAGTAGTTTTATTTTAATAATAGGAGCGGTTAGTATTATACTAGGCGTTATTATTGCTATTCACGACGTAAGAATTTTTAATATGAAAGATAATTTTTTTAAAAAAATTAAGCAAAAGATTATTAAATTTCAGAATAAATCAATTAAACCTGTTAAGGTTATTTACATTTTTTTAATTGTTTTTTTCGCAATATTATGTAATAATTGGTTAATTAACGAATTAAATGGAATTATTAAAGAAGACAATAAGTGGATAGAAGAGGTTAAAAAACAACCCGAGTATAAAAATGAAAAACTAGAAAAAAATTCTTTAATTAGTAATACTATGGAATTTTTTCTTATGAGTTACAAGGAGATAAGAGCAGAAAAAAGTGAGATGATACGTATTAAGGGGAACTATGTTTTTATATATATTATATATTATATTTTTTTTAGAATAGCAATAGGGCCAGTATTTAAAAGTAGTTTCCCAGTACCAAAATGCTATTTACATTTTAAATTAAAGAATGGAAGGGAGCTGAACAATACTATACTAAAAAGTAGAAATAAGGAAGCATATATTGTCTTTTCTGAAGATTCAAAAAAAGGCATTGTAGTTTATATTAGTGAAATCTCCGAAATTGAAATATGTTACACAAAAAAAGAAAGATTAGAACTTTCTCCAACATAGAATTTTTAGACAGTCTACGAAAAATGTGTGGACCGTCGCAACATACTAGGAATGTTATGTTAATGACTGTGAAAGGAGTGATTAAATGAATAAGTTACTGTATTATCCTACGATTTTAATACCAGGTCACTGGTTAAAGAAGGCAGTATTCTTTTCTGATCAAATTAGTTCAATTTATCCTTATGGTTTTACCCCAGAAGAAAGTTTATATGAAAAACAGCTATTAGCTGAAATGGAATATCTCAAGTCATTAGGAATATATAATTATACTCGACCTGAAGATTTGGATATGAAAACGTTTAATCAGTTACTAAAAGATATAAAGTCATTTTGCGATACAGATATGATTACTAATTTAAGAAATAATTTTAAGGATAGTAAAAGGAAATATGAAATATATAATACAAAGCTAAATAATGAAATAATAAGATTTTTAATCGATAATAAAGTAGCTGAAAGTGATAAATATGGTTCTTCAATTTTGCTTGAGGAAAATATTGCATTAAAATATATGAGTTTACTTGCATCTTATTCTGCTCAAAATTGTAGTTATAGTATTTCAACAGATTCTTTAATGAATCAAGAGATATTATTTCAAGATTATGATTTACTTGAACATAATAATTACTTAGATATGGTAATTAATAAAATACCATATCCATCAGAATTAACTCCATTGGAAGATATAATTAATTTTAAAAAACAAAATCGAAAACTTCTATTAGACTATAGATTATTTTTAAATAATTGGTTACTAAAATTGAAGAATGATCAATCTTTTGATACTTTAAATACATTTAATGATGAAATTGAGAGGCTTAATTTAGAGATAAGAGGAACTGCTAAGTCAAGTAAATTAAAATTGACATTTGATACTATTGAAGTATTAATTCAACTTACAGGTGATGTTGCAATTAATAATCACTTAAAACAGTTATCCGAAAACAATTTGGAGGCTATAGTTGCTAGGGCAGGTATAAATATCGCTGCAAAGAAAATTAAATCTGTTTTTAATAAATCAAATTTAGTTGAGGGCAGCCCGCATAATTATTTATTAAAAGCTAAATTTGACGGTATTTTATAGTCAATCATATAACATGGTCGTCATGGATATATGTTTTTCCTCAAAAAATGTAATATCCACGTAGCAAACTAAAGAACGTTAGTGCGCCAGGCAAAGCTTGGCATTACTAGCAAGGTGAGAGTCCTTGTATGGAAAGGTTTAGCTAGCCACCAATATCTGATGTTGTGTCTTTACTGGCGACAGTAATGGTAAAGCGTACCATAAGCAATGAACCCAAAGTTAGTATCTTAACTTTTGTGTGAATCGCTTAGTTGTTTTATATATAGAATTATATAGGCTATAGAGGAGATCGCAATCCTTGAAGCATATTCAGCCCTGTTAACCGCGGCCCTATCGAAAGATAGGTAATGCAGATGATGATGTATTTAACGTTACGTAAGTTAATACAAAGGAATCGCAAAAGGCGAGATTCTGGAAGGTCTGTCGGGGTCAGAGCACATGGTGACTCTGAAACACCTAAAGAATGGGAAAGGAGGTTTATTTAATGCTATATGATGTATTTATTAGTCATGCAAGTGAAGATAAAGATACTTTTGTAAGAGAATTAGCAAATAAATTGTCTGCTGAACATGTAAAAATATGGTATGATGAATTTTCGCTTAGACCTGGTAACAGCATTAGAAGATCTATTGATAAAGGATTATCAAAATCTCGATTTGGCATTGTAGTTTTGAGCAAAGCGTTTTTCAGAAAAGAATGGACACAATGGGAACTTGATGGTTTGATTCAAAGAATGAATTGTAAAAGAGATAATAATATAATAATACCTATATGGTATAATATAACGTTTGATGAAATGATACAGTTTTCACCATCTTTAGCAGATAGAGTAGCAATAATTTATAAGGATGATATGCAAGAGGTTGTAAATAAAGTATTAGAAGTTATAAAACCTAATGGATCAACTTTAATTAAGGCTCGAGATATTATTATAGATTATGGGTATGAGCCTCCAGTGGTAACTGATGATTGGTGGATAGATATAATAGAATTTCTTGGAAGTGATTATTATTTAAGAAGATGGGGATTTTCTCTTATTCCTAATAATAGAGATAATTCAAGAGCTGAGCAAGTTGCTTGGGCTGCTATGCAAATGATGTGGCAACAAAAAGCTAATGAGTTGGAAATTACTCAAATTACAAAACCTGAAATTATTTTGAGTTTTATAAACTCAACACCAGGATTATCAGATATTTGTATATCGAATATTTCACTGATCGCAATTTATGCACCACAACTCACAATAAAGGGATCTGGTGGTAAATTTGAGAAGCACTTTGATAATTATTATAGAAAATCATTAGAAAAAAATACTATTCAAAGACAAAGAAAAGAAATAGGTGGTAGAGGACTAACTACAACTGGTTTGTATCCTAAATGCGAAAAAGAAATATGTTTTAGAGATCCTGATTTCGGAGAATACAAATCATCTACAATTGCATGTAATTTTGTACAAGGTCCATTGATGGGACCTTCACCTAAGTATTATGAGACATTTGATTATTTAGTTTGGCTTGTTTCTAGTAATAGTCATTGGCTACCAAGAAAAATTAGAGATTTTTTAATAAAAGGACTGAAGGATTGGAATTGTTGGTTATGGGATTCTTATGAAATAATTGATTATAAATCCGATAAAAGAATATCTAAATTTAGTGATTTAGCTTTATCATTATATGAATCAGATAATTATAAAGAATTTCATTTATCTAAAGAGCATAGAATTGAAATACAAAAGAGAATTGAAGCAAGTATATATTATATGAACCTAGATGATTCAGTGGATAAATTATATAAAAGATTAATTGAAGATGAAAAAATAATTAAACACTGGTATAGAAAAAGAAAACTGACTACTAATTAATTCTGGATGCATCAGATAACATTCACGTCACCCTATAGAAACTCGATTAAACAACTATAAAAAAACAAATGATACTATATTTATAATTTTGGAATAATGGTGTTTATAACTTGGGAGAAAACAATAGAAGGAATTTCAGGTATATATATAGTTACATTATTTAAGTTTACCATAGAAATATTTATCAGGAGTAAGAGATTAAAATCTATCAAAATGAAAGCTATATTGTCTAATGGTATTATTTAAAAAGTTTATTAATAATTACTATAATTGTTATCCATTCACATTGGTATCTTTATTTTAAAATTCTAATATTAGTATTGAAAATCTTATGGGCATAAGTGTAGGGTGACTTAGATTAGTTTTAATGAAAAGAATATGATTATAATAGAATTTTGTTGTAAGAAATAAAATGTATTTTATAGAAAATTTATACGATTTGATTGATCATACTGAATTATCTTTTAAAGTAATATTACTGGAAACAAAAAAACAGTGCATTGTGGTTCTATTAAAGCTAAGAAAAAAGTAATTAAAGAGATTGAATTATTGAGAGAGTGTGGTTAAGTGTAATATTTTACAAATAGTTAAATTAGTTACAACACATAACATAGAATATTAGGACAAGGCCTAGGATAGCTTTATGAGCTCTATTTGTTTTAACCTCATGGAAATATACATAAGATTTAATGAGTAACTGCTTTTAAATATACTTGAAAACTCCTCTCTATCTAAGATATTTAAATGAATTTATATTATATATCTTTATATGAATATAGCTTCATATATATCCGTAGCTCATAATTTTCTAAAATTAAAAAAGAACTGTCAACAAAATAAAGCTTTAATTGTATGTAGATGTCCTACTTCAGAAGTAGGGCTTTTTATTTTATAATTATATTTTTAAAGAATAGTGATTAATTAATTTTAGTTAAAGCATAGTAAATTTATAATACAATTCTTTTTTTATTATTAAAAGCATACTTTAAATGATAAAAAACGACATATTTCACAGAAATAAAAGGATATAATTGTTAATGAGTAGTTATATAATTTACTATGGCTTTTAAAATATTATAAAACAGCGTATAAATTACATTAGTAGTAAAATTAAAAGTAAAAACAGCTATAAAATAAAATATCACCGACATAAAGTGTCGCTAATCCATTAATATTATATGAAAAAGCGACTGTCGGGAATAAAGTATTAGACGAAAGATTAAATCAATGGAGGATAGAATATAATGAAGTGGTTAGCAGTAATAGGAAGTCCAAACGAAAATGGCAATTCTTCTGTTCTGATAGATATTTTAATTAATACTATGGAAGAACAAGTATCTAGTGTAGATATCTTTAAAATGACTAAACCAGCATACAGTGTTTGTACAAATTGTGAAAAATGCTTAGATACAGGGCTATGTATAATAAATGATGAAATTTCATCAATATTGAGTAGAATAAATTCTTATGATGGAATTATATTAGCTACACCAACCTATAATTCAAGTGTTAGTTCTCAAATGAAAATATTTTTAGATAGAACTTTTTGCTTGAATGATTATATGAGCTCTACATGGAAAAGTAGAGTAGATGCAGATAAAAAAGCAATTTTAATTAGTTCATGCAAAGGAAATCGTGAGGAATCATTGGGTTATTCTTTACAAAATATGAGAAATGTAGTTGAAGATTTAGGAATAGAAGTAATAAGCGACTTTGGATACATAAATACGAAAGAAAAGTTTGCAAAAGATGATAAAGAACTAAAAAAGAAGATGAGGGATTTAGTTAATTGTTGGCTTATAGATTTGAACTAATCCATCGTCTAACACACTGTTCACAACATCATTTCTAAACCCCATTTGTGATGCTGCGCATTATACCACAAACAGAATTTACCTGTCTGAGGACAGGCCGAATTGACGTCGCGAACAGAGAGAACGTTAGTGTCAAGCAAGCTTGGTGTTTCTTGCAGGGTGAGAGTCCCTGTTAGGGAAGACTTAACCAGTTACTTATATCGAGTATTGCGTCCCAAAGCGGAAACGTGAAGGACGAAGCGTACATAGAGAACTATGCAGATCAAATGTTTACAGTATTTGTAAAAAATCAACATAATACAATCTAACTGACTTTGAATCAGTTGGTTTAAGATTAACTCATATATAAATAGTTAATATAATTATAGAAAGGCATTTAAAAATTAAAGTATAAATGAAAGGAAGATAAAAAATGATTTTGATTATTATTTCTATTCTATGTGGATATGTAGGACTATATATTGGGGGATTATTTGGAGTTGACTTTCTCGCAATTTCATTAGGTTTAATAGGATTTCTAAGTCCTGGATTATATAAATTAGACCAAATCCACGAAAGAATGAAGAGCACTGAAAGTGAAATTGATATATTAAAGTTACATTTAAAAGAGACAAGAGCGGTAATAAATAAAATAGACAAGAAAATTAAATAAAATTATGTACTTAGATTAGTTTTAAATACATCAATTGGGGTTCATTGGAAAAAAACAAGTAAAACAAATGACATCATTTAACATAGCATTCTCATCACCTTTAAAAAGATTACAGATTACAAGGCGACGAGAATGCTTGGAGCGTTATATGTTTTGCTATTAAATTGAGAGAAGGTGTTATTTTGAAACTTAAGTACATTTTTTTATTATTAGTTATATTGATTTTAATTAGCGTTATTGGATGTAGTAGCTATAAAAATAATGAAAAAGATCATATAGCTTATATTTCAACTAATATTAATTCAGAATACTATAATACATTCAAAGATTTAGATTTAGGTATAATCTATGATTTTAATATAAAGTTACCCAATGCAGATAAGAGCTGGGTAAATATTTGGGTTGAGGGTTATAGTAACGGAAAACAGATAAAATCTTCTCATTTAACAGAAATTTCTTGCGGACTTTATCTAAAGAAGGTGGAAGAAGGAAGATTTGGACTTGGAATTATTAATCCGCAAACAGAGAATGAATTATTCTTTTTATATGGACCATCTGTGAGAAATGAAACAGTAGCTTTAAGACCAGGTGAAACTAAAATTATAGGAGTATATAGACAAGGTATAGATTCTATTAAAAACATATAATTTAGTAGATGAAAATGAAATAAAAAGTATGATAAATGAAAATAAAGCAGTACTTTTACTTAAAATTAAAATAGATGAAAGAAAGGAATGATTATCTATTCTTTTGATAATCTAAATTGATAGTATTAGTGTGGTGATATAGGAAATATAAATAGACTTTTTTTATTTGTAAGGTATTTATAAAAGTGACATTGAGTAATAAGGTACTACATATAGCAAAATGGAGTGTTAATTAATGAATAGAAATGGACAAACTATGAAAATTAATAAAATATTTAAAAATCAATACGAATGTAAACAGATTTCAAGCGGTAACAATTTTCCTAGCATAAATATTGAAGAAAATAATTTAAAGGAAGTATGTATTTTATTACATAATAAGATATCAGTTGATAACATAATAATGTATTTTAATTGGTCAAAGAAAGAAATGTATAATAAACTTGAAATCCTCTTAAAAGAAGAACTTATTAAAAATAACATTGATAATCAATATATACCAAATTGCATGATAATTTCTTTAGAAGAAGGGAAAAACTTATATAAACAGACAGAAAAATTTATTAATAAAGTAGTTAGATTAATAGAAAATAAAATTAATGAAATTAAATTAAAAACATATTCCATTGAATCTTTTAGAAATTTTAGTTTTGAAAGTTTATCTTTATTTATATTAAGTGATGTAATATTAGATTTTATCCAAATTGATAATGTAGAAAAATATTTTTTGAGAAGTAATAGAACTAGAAGAAATGATAGTAATTACTATTATTCTATACAAGAAAAAAAGAAAAATGATGAAAATGAAGCATTAGGTATTTATGGCAACATGTATAGAAATTATGGTGAGATAGCTTATGGGTTGTATGGAAATAAAAGAAAAGGTATTAACTTTCATACAATTGATAGTTCAACCTTAAATGAATATTTTAAAAATATTTCTATGAATAGAATAGATAGAGTGAAAGAATATTTATTGCAAGAACTAGTCAAGTTATATAAGAATGATAAGTATAAAATTGATGAAAATTTAGAAATGGGTTTTAATAAACTTGGAATTATGAGTGGAAAAAAGATCTGTATCCCTGTACTAAATAAGAAGGAATATTATAAATTATACGATATAGCAGAGATAATAAAGGAAGATTATATAGAGATATTTGAAAATGGAAGAAGTGAATTATATAATAACTACCAAAAATCATCGTATTTTGAAGAGGTTACTTTTGAAGAGTATTTTATTTGGTGGTACCACATTTTTTACTCAAGAGTAACAGATGTGTTAATTGCTAGGGGTACAATAAAAAAACAAGAATCAGATAATTTTAGTTATTTAGTAATATAAATATCTGATTTTTTATAGTGGAACTCCAGAATATACTTATTGTACTGCTATTTACTTTTCAATACTTTATCTAGCTGGAGTTGTAGGAATATCCACATCATTAATATTGAATGAACTAAGTAATGAATTTTACTGTTTATGTTTAAAGAATTCTATGATAGTATCAATACTATTCACTAACAGAATTGGTTTAAAGTTTTATACTCCTTTCTATCTTTATGTAGATATAGCTTCCGCTATGTCATGGGTTACCATGAAAGCTGTTTTCTTTTCTTTCTTAAGTATTGTTCCTATTTCATCTGCTATTGCAAGTCTAGTTTGATAGTCAAGCGCTGAGAAAGGTTCATCTAGAAGTAATATATCTGGTTTACATGCTAAAGTTCTTATTAGTGCTACTCTTTGTCTCATGCCTCCAGACAATTGTCTAGGATAGTGATTTTTAAATTCTCCTAGTCCATATGTTTCTAAAAGTTTTTCTGCAAATTCTTTTGTTTCATCTGTTATTTTATCTTGAATTTCAAGTCCTATTAATACATTTCCTAAAATAGTTCTCCACTCAAATAAGTGATCTTTTTGAAACATATATCCTATTTCACCTGTAGTACCCTTTACCTCTTTCTCATTAATTAAGACCTTACCTTTAGATGGCTTTATAAGACCTGCTATTATAGATAAAAGTGTGGATTTTCCACAACCGCTAGGTCCTACTAAAAGAACTATTTCACCGTGATTTATATCCAAAGACAAGTCTTTAATAGCTTCAGTTTCCCCATCAAGGGTGTGATATATCATGCTGATGTTTTTAATTTCAACAACTTTCTTTCTGTTCATCGATACGCCTCCTTAAGGAGATAATTACATATATTATTGTATTCAGTCTTTATAAGGATTGTGACGATGAGTCTTTTGATAGTGGTTGATTAAGTAAAATGGATATAAAAAGAATAAAAAATGCTTAACATGACATAAAATAACATTTTTTTTAATTTTTAAATGTTATTATGTAAAAAAAGGTAAATGATCTATAGCTAAGGAGGAGAATATGTTATATCCAATACCATGGTACATTGCTTTAATACAAACTATACCTGAAACTTTTTTAATTATACAAATAGGCTTCAGATTATTTAATATTGATATAAAAATAAAGGAAAATATATATATATCTTTTATAGTAGCAATAGCAGCTTATTTTATTAGAAAGTATATTGAAATATTTGGATTACATACTATTATACAAATTTTGTTAATTATTATTTTGGTATGTATCTTAACAAAATTAAATTTTTTTATTAGTTCTATAGGAATCTTTATGGGAACTTTATTAACAGGGATAATACAAAACATTACAATTCCTTTGTTATTAGATATTTTAAGCTTTACAACTAACGATTTAGCTATTAAGCCTTGGCTTAATGTATTATTTTATTTACCTACTGGAATAATCACATTAATTATTTATATTATTTTAAGGAGAGTTAGGTTTTATATTATAGATTTAAAACCAGAAGATAGAGTTGATAATATTGTTTAAAAATAAAGGTGTAATACTCATAATATTTACAATGTTATTACAATTATTAGTTATAGAGGTCATTAATCAATTTATATTTATGGCTGATGCCTTAGAATATGTAAAAAATTTTCTTCCATATGTTAGCGGGTTATTGTTTATATTAATAATTTTAGTTTTATTATCTATTAATAAATTAAGTGAAACAATAAAAAGAAATACAGAATCTAGACTTTTAAATTCACAACTTAAGCAAGTAGAAAATTTAAATAACATATTACAAACTCAAAAACATGAATACAATCGACACATACAAACAATTCAATCAATGTTATATTTAGAGGAAATAGATAGTGCTAAAAATTATTTAAATGAACTTACAGAAAATCATAAACCAATTACAGATATTAAATATACATATAATACTGCGTTAACCGTGTTATTAAATTCTAAGATAAAAGTAGCAGAGGATAAAAATATTAATTTTGATTTTGCGATAAAATGTGATTTAGAGAGATTAAAAATTAATGATAGAGAGTTCTGTAGTATTATAGGCAATCTTATTGATAATGCCTTTGAAGCTACAGTTGAAAGTGAAAATGATGTAAATAGATATGTGGGTTTAGAAATAAAGTTTGAAAATAACAATTTTATTATATATGTATCTAATACAGGAAATAAAATTCCTAGAGAAATAGAAAAAAAGTTATTTAATCCTGGGTTTACTACAAAAGGTACTAATGATAGAGGATATGGATTATTTTTAATAAAGAAAATAATAAAACAATATGGGGGGACAATGGAAGTTAGCTCAAACAAAAAGACAGCTTTCAAAGTTAAAATACCGTTAAAGGATGAGATGAAATGATAAATAAAGTGTCAAAAAAATTGGCTATGAAATTAGGATTTAAATTAAACAGTGATAGTGGGGAAACCTAAGTATTTGCCTTTGGTATAGAAGTAATTCTAGGTAGTATTTTAAAGATTGTCTTAATACTTATCACTTCTTATATATTAGGTATTAGTAGGACAAGCATAGTATTTCTTATAACATTCATTATTTTTAGATCATACATAGGAGGTATTCATTTAGGTACGTAAGTTAGTACTAATAGTATTTGGATTTTATATGAAGCTGAAGTACCTGAAAATTTAAAATAGGGAATGATTATATTGATAAGTATACTAATTTTAGAAGATGAAGACTATACTAAAAGATTTATAAAAAAGATAGTTTCAGAAAGTCCGTTAATAAAAAAAGTATATGAAACATCTAGTGGGAATGATGCGATTAACTATGCTAATGAATATAGACCTGATGTTGCATTATTAGATATAGAACTAGATGAAAATGAGAATTTAAATGGGCTTGAAGTAGCAAAACTTATAAAAAATGTTAGCCCAAAAACAAAGTTTGTTTTTCTTACAGGTTATTCTAAATATGCTTTAGAATCATTTGAGGTACATCCTTATGATTATATATTAAAACCAATAAACATAGGAAAATTAAGAGAAACTTTAAGTAATCTAGCAAAAAATATAACTGGAAAATGTAATAAGGACGATATAAAACTGATTATAAAAACTGGGAAAGAAATATATTTCATAGCATATGAAGATATTATTTTTATTGAAAAAAATGATAAGAAAATTTTAGTACATGAAAAATCTAATCAGTATGAGACTAGAGGAACTCTTAAGCAATTAGAAAAAGAATTAGATGAAAATTTTATTAGGGTTCATAAATCTTTTATTGTTAATAAGAATAGAATAAAGAATATTAAAGAACTTGTGAGTAGATCTTATGAAATAAGATTTCATGGAATTAGTAAGAAAGCCTTAATGAGTAGAAATAGATTTGAAGAAATAAAAGATGAAATCATCTCCTAAGAACAAGGGATGGTTTCATTTTTTATTATATTAGATGTTTTTGAGTAACAGTAAAAACATAACAGAAGTAATTGTACTTTAAATGGCAATACAGTCCATTATATGGATTGTATAAGTCATATAATGGACTGTATAGGAAAAATCAAACATTTTTATCAAAATATATATTATAATAAGAGTGTAGTGAATCATTAAAAAAAACAAACCGTTTTTGTTTTTTCAAGGTTTTAGTTCAGGGGTAAAGTCGGATGTTTTAATTGATTTCTTTAATTTTAGGGTATATGCTCCAATTGGGGTGGCAAAATTTGCTCTTAAATTTGAGAGACCTATAATACCAATAACTTTTAAGTTAACAGACTACATTATAATAAATATTTACTTTAGATATACATATAAGTATAAAAGAAAAGGAAGTTAATATGTTAAATATAAAGAATAACATAAGAGAATACAAAAAACTACCGAAAGAAATGTATGTATTATTTTTCATAAGAATAATTAATGCTATAGGAAATTTTGTTTATCCATTTACTACATTAGTATTAACAAAAAAAATGGATTTTAGTCCATTCGAAACAGGAATAATAATGTTGATTACATCAGTTATATATATACCTGCTTCAATATTAGGGGGAATATTGGCAGATAGGTGGAAATATAAAGAAACATTTATATTATTTTCAGGGGTAACTGGAATATTATTTGTAATATGTGGTTTTTTACTAAACTCTAGAATAATGACTGTTTTTCTAATATTAGCAAATGTATCAAATGCAATTGCGCAACCATCTAATACTGCAATAGTTTCTGATTTTACTAATAAGAAAAACAGGAGTACAGCTTTTTCCTTACTTTATTTAGGACATAATATAGGACTTTCTATAGGTTTGATTATCGGTGGTACTTTATTTAATGATTATACAGAATATTTGTTCATAGGAAATGCAATAACCATATTTATATGTGTTATTTTAATAAAATTTTTAATAAAAGAAGATGCAAACTATAGTAATGCGGAAAGTAAGATTAATACTAAAGAAACTAATTTAGAAAAAAGTGATGATAAAGGATTATTTAAAATTATAATTGAAAATAAAAAGTTGATGTTTTTTTCTTTAATTTCTATGCTTTTAGCATTTGTATTTTCTCAAGAAACTTTCACCTTACCTTTACATGTAAGTAATGTTTTCAAAGAAAATGGAGCAAAATATTTTGGCATACTAACATCTCTAAATAGCATAACTGTTATTTTATTAACTTTACCGATAACTTTTCTTACAAATAAGATAAAGCCTAGTTTAAATTTAAGTTTAGCAAGTTTTTTTTGTTTAATCACGGCTTTACTCCTAAGTGTATTTGAACAGCTATATGGATTTATATTAGCAATGATAATTTGGTCTATTGGTGAAATATTTAAAGCAACAAATTTAAATGCTTATGTAATGAATAACTCACCAAAAGAGTATTTAGGAAGATTGTGTTCTATATTTTCATTAATAAATGGTGCAGGATATGCAATTACCCCATTGTTAATGGGAAAGTTTATAGAAGTATTTGATTTTAAAAGTTCATGGATTCTTATAAGTATTATTGCATTTATTGTATTTAACAGTATGTTATATTTGTATAAACGAGAAAGAGAAGACCAAAATAAAAAAAGAAAAATAATAAATAATAATTTATATAGGGAGGAATTAAAATAATATGTGAAAAAGTAAAAAGAATAATATCTGAAACACTTGAAATTAATTTAAAAAGTATTACACCAGAGAAATTTAGGTTTTACAGCGGATCTGAGTGAACAAAAATGGTCACTGGCGGTGGACTTGAACATTGATTATTAAGTAGTAAAGATGTTTGAGGATTTCTTAATTAAAGGAATCCTCAAATTTCAAATTATGATTGACTGATTTAATTAATTATCTATATTTGTTTTAAATAGAGAATAATTTATTAAAATGTATATTCTGGAGTGTTTAAATATGAAGATAAAATATGTAATAATATATATTGTTATTATTTTAAGTATTATAGGATCTTTAGTTTTATATAAAAATTCACGGTATATAAAGTTTGATAATATAGAAAGTAGTATAGAAAATGAAATAGGGTGCGATATAACAATTCAAAAACAAATAGTAAAATCAGAAGAATTTTTTCTTTTTACTTATAAAGAAAATAACCAGAAATTTATGGGTATGTATTTTTATGAGAAAAGATTATTTGGAAGGTATAAAAGAATAGGTGGGAGTCCTAAATTTAAAGTATTCGATAGATATCTAGCAGGAGGAAGTCCTTTATATTATTGTGTTTCTGGCAAAAACATAGACCATATGATTGATAAAATTAAGATTGATTTAGGTAATTATGTTTATGAAGAAAAAATCTTAGAAGAGGATTATTATTTAATTCCTTTTAAATTAAAAGGTAGATATGAATTATATGATAAAATTAAATTTTACAATACTGATAACAAAAATATAACAGAGGAAATAATAAAAATTAAGATGAATGCTTATGATTAAAGTAGAACGGATTATACATCTATTATTTTTATGATACAACTTCATTATAATTTTACACCTTACATAAAAATTATCCTGTGAGTTAATTTAAAAGTATCCTTGTTTTATTACTTTATCAGGATAATCTATTAAATTTTAGTATTTGGTAATTATTTCTATTTTATATTGCTTTATTACGTTACTAACGTTTATAATACAAAGACGGAAAACATCGTTAGATCCTTGGCATAACACTGATGAAAAAACTTATTATAAAACTCTTTATCCACCAGTAGGATATTTTTATGAAGTAGATGATATAACAACTTGGGTATCTGATGCATATAAAGTAGGAACTTCTTCTAGTGATTATGTGTGGGAAAGGAAAATTGAAAAAACATATAATTATAAACTAGTGACTTTAAACTAAATAAAATAATATAAGCAAATATAATAAAGCATTTTAATGTTTTATTATATATTGAAATTTGTGTGTTATATAGTATAAAGTAAAATAATAACAATGGGAAAAATTTTATAAAAAGGTGGGTGAAAGAATTGAAAAAGAGAAGATTGGCAATTGTAGTAATTATTATATTGGGTATAGTTAGTTTTATAAAATTTACTGAAATTAATGACGATGAATATAAAGTTACAGAAAAAGATCTTATGAAGTACCAAAATGTAACAAACTCACTAAACCATGGTATACAGAGGTATATTAATGATAAAGGAACTCTACCAGAAGACAATATTTTTAGGACCTTAATCTTAGAAGGATACGCTAATATAGAAATTTTCAATCCTTGGTCTAAAGAAAATAATAAAAGAAAAAAATATGAGTATAAAATAACGAAAAATAATTACGGACAATATCAAGTTCTATTGATTAATGAAGCTAATAGTAAATATGTAGATATAAAAACTGGAGATATCTTAAATCTAAAAAATGAACTACCAGATGTAAAGGTAATAGAGTGAATCGTGAATCTTAGTAATATGTTTATTAGAGTCTGTAAAGAAACTATGTACTTTTGAAAAAAAGATTACTCCTAACTGACAATCATGAATATTCTATTTTTCTTTGTGGGAATAAAGATGAATATCCTTATATTGGGAAAAATTAATGGGCTAGTTATGTATTGATAATGTTAGCTTTTATTTCTTTATTTATGGGAGTAGGAGTTATATTAATGAATACAACAATACAAGTAGCATTTATGATGACTCTGGCAGATAAAGGATTTTTACCTAGAGTAGCTGCTATTTTTAATATATTAGCTTCCTATTAATACATTACCTAAAATAGTTCTCCACTCAAATAAGTGATCTTTCTGAAACATATATCCTATTTCACCCGTAGTACTCTTTACCTCTTTCTCATTAATTAAGACATTACCTTTAGATGGCTTTATAAGACCTGCTATTATAGATAAAAGTGTGGATTTTCCACAACCGCTAGGTCCTACTAAAAGAACAATTTCACCGTGATTTATATCCAAAGACAAGTCTTTAATAGCTTCAGTTTCCCCATCAAGGGTGTGATATATCATGCTGATGTTTTTAATCTCAACAACTTTCTTTCTGTTCATTGATACGCCTCCTTAGGGAGATAATTACATATATTATTGTATTCAGTCTTTATAAGAAAATGGATAAAAAGAATATAAAAATGTTTAACATAACAGAAAATTATATTATTTTTAATTTTTAAATGATACTATGTAAAAAAAGAGGAAAATAATCTATAGCTAAGAGGAGAATATGTTATATTCAATATCATGGGACATTGCTTTAATACAAACTATACCTGGAATTTTTCTCATTGTACAAATAGGCTTTAGATTATTTAATATTGATATAAAGATAAAGGAAATTTTATAGATACCTTTTATAGCAGGTGATTTTGTAATGTTTGAGCAATAAAAGCATTAGATTATGTATTGGATTTTGTTCATGTAGAACCAACATTTAAAAAGCGCACCAATATAAAATATGGTCAGACTATTATAATGCATATAAGATTTATGAAGTAGTAATTTTTACGAAGATGATAATTATAATAAGTCCTTAAGGATATATCATTTGAGAACTGAAAATGAGTATGGTGATAATGTAGTAATAGGTTAAGAAATTGATAGGATGATTATTGATGAATTTTAAAAAGTTCTTTATAAAGTCATTACCTTTTATTATAAATATTATAGTATTGACTTTAATATTTAATATAACAACTACACTTGGAACATCGTTTGTAGCAAGTCTTTTATTCAACGCTACAGGTTCAATAGGTAGTTATTTAATAAAAATTAAAAAGAAATACAGCCATATAATTCTAATTTTAATAAGTATTCTAGGGTTTATAACTTCTTTTACAATAGTTTATGGAGATATGACTTTATTAAGAGTTATAATAATTATTATTTTAGTATTAGGGATATATATAAAAAATAAAGATAAATTTTAGCTCCGTAAACTTCCACCAATTCTATAGATGAGTAGCATGGAGGTTTATTTAGACTAAATATATTTACAGATATACATTCAATTAATTAGTAGAAGGTATGTAAGGATTTACTGTAACTCTTTATGGGTCTCTAAAGATTATTTCTACTTATTTTCAATATTTCCATATATTTAAATACAGTAATACATATATACTAAAGCTCTTTTTTTATAAAACTTGTTTAAATTGTTAATATTGTTGATTTTAAAGTCTATCTTTATTTATAAAAAAATTTTTCAAAAATAATAACCAACATAGCTATTATACCAGAAAAAATAACAGCTATCCTTTCTCCTTGAGAAACAAATAATATAATACTAAGAATAACAGTAATTAAAATAATTGTAATTATAACAAATCCTGATTTTCTATAACTTGGAATAACAAATACTCTATTATAAATAGACATAAACATTTGTATTATAAGGATTAAAATAATAGGTATGAACTTACTTTTTAAAAAAACAGTAGATATAATCACAAAAAACCCGCTAAAAAAATCACTATGCCTATTAATTTTCTTAACATATCTTTATTCATAAAATACAAAAACTCCTCTCGTAGATACTGATATATAATATTTTTATAAATATCAAAGATATTAACACATTGAACCTAATTGTACCATGAAATACAAAAAAAGTCATTTATCTTTAATGATTAAATGTGGATAAGTGTCCATTTTTTTCTTCAACTATAAAAGTTTTTAAAAATTTTAAAAAATTAAATGAAGCAATTATTGATTATGCAAATAAAAAAGGAAAAGTAAATGGTGGTTTGATACCAGGCCCAGGGAGTATATAATATTTGACAAATACTAAAGTTTAAGGGAGAGTATATTGAATTACTCTCCCTTAATATTCTTATAGTAATCAAATAATTCTTCATAATTTATGCTTGTTTTTTTTATATTATAAATTTTATTACCTTCTTTATTATTAATATTATATCTTACTTCAATTTGTTTAGTATTGTAGATGTCAATCCTGAGAAAACCCTTTTCTTGAGCTAAGTATAGTTGTATATAGTCAGGTATAGGTAAATCAAATCTCTTATCTGTTTCAATTTCATTCGTCTCTATAAGTTTACAATTATTAAAAAAGGACAGTAAAGTCTCAATTTCTTGTCTATTTACAATTTCTTTCCAATCACCTTTATAATCTATTACTATAAACTCAGGTTCTTTATCACTAAAATTTTTTAAGATTATTTCATTAAATGTTTTAGTCTCAGGATAATTTCTTACTATTATTATAAGAAAAAGCGTAATAATAATAATAAAGATAAAAATTTTTTTGATCATTAAACCACTCCTAATTTTATGCTATAGAAATTTTTAGATTTAATTTAGCTGGAAATCATACATTTCATATTGAAAATTATACCATGTAATGTAATAATATGCTAAGTTATTGTTTGAATACTTAAGGTGAATTTACAAATGAACTTTATGAAAGTATTGGAAGTAAAGACTATAGGACATAATATTAAAATTACTGATAAGGCTGTTATAGTTTGTTTAGTTGCGGCTTATTATAATATTAAAAAAGCTTATAAAGATTCTAAAGAAACAGAAGTATTGTATTTTTTAAAAATCCTAAAAAATTAAATGAAGCAATTATTGATTATGCAAACAAAAAAGGAAAAGTAAATATAGCAGATTATATAGAAGCTGAAAAAAGAGTTAAAAACTTATTTTATATATTAAAATAACAAAGTAGGTTACTTTCAGAATATTATTTTGCATCATTCAATAAAAAAATGCATGGAAAATACTGTTATTTTTTTTATCTAGTATAACATACCTTGTATGATCAAAAACGACATTTTTTATAGGAGTAAAAAGATATAATTGTAATGGGTAGTTATATTTATAATTACTATGGTTTTAAATTTTATGTTAAGCATATTACATTAATAGTATAGTATAAAAACAAAATTAAATAAAAATTTACTGGCGGTAATAAAGAAGTTAGATAAAACCACTCAAAATGGAGGAGAATATATGACAAAGAAAGGTAAAGTGATTTTAATATATTTAATAACTATACTTATTATTTTCTTAACAGTAACCATTTTTAATGATAAAAGTTTATTAGAAATAATAATGGATGAGTTAGGAATATATAGTTATTCCAAAGGAGATACAGGATTATATTACCCAACGGTTTTTGGTCTAACTATTATTATCTTTAATAGATTTTGGTTAAAAAAGCTTTGTTATACAAAAAAATCACATAATAATTATTTGTATCATTGTTTCGGGATTGTTTTCTTTATAGCTATATTTAAGAGAATTTTAAGTGGCATCATTTAATATAGAACAATGTACATTAGTTTAAATGAAACTATGGGGCATATTGTTATGAAAAAATTAATACTTATTATTTTATCAATAGTAATTATTTTAATATTTTGGCGATATTCATGCCTGAAGCCTACTTTAAAAGGGTTTTATCAGAGCGAAGTGAATGGATATCATATTCAAATGCTTATTCGTGGAGATGATAATAGTTTCATTGAATGGATTGATAATAGGGAAGTTGATAGAGGAACTTACGAAAGATTTGAAAAAAACTCATATAGAATTAAGAGTAATAAGCAAAGTTTTGAAATAACATTAAATGATGACAATTCTTTTAAGATAGTTATAAATAAATTAAATGAAGGAAAACCAATTAATATGAAAAATATCAGCACTGATGATTATATGATAAGTTTTGGTAAATGGGATGATGTAGATGAATATACTTATTTATTAGATTAATAGTTATATTGTGTAATAAGAAAAATTATATCATGTGTAAAATTAAATCAGCTAAAAGATAGATATTTATTTTAATGGAATAGTTATTTGGAGAATGTTAGTAGTGTGGTTTTAAGGAAGTGACATTGAAGGCTACTGTAGAAAACATAGATTTTCCATTTTAAAGTTAATGCTTTTAGGCATAAATATTACTTTATTTGGTGGAATAATAGCAGTTGACCCTAACTCTAATCTAGCTGGTGTAGAATATATAATTGCACTTACAGGGTTAATTATATCTATTGTTGGTCTTGAAAAAAATAAGGACTTAAAAGATAGTATAATACTAAAATTAAGTTTAGATAAAATATTACTTAAGCAAAGTAATTAGTCGAAAGAACTGTTGGCTGATTACTTTTTTTATTTTAATAAAGTCTGTATGCTATGCTAAAAATTATATTTAAAAAATAAAATGTAAATTATTATAAAAATACGTAACTTTAGAAAATCCATAAGTAAAATAAAGAAGCAATATATGTAAATTTTTCTAGTGCTATAGTCTCAAATATAATATTGAATATACACCTTATGATTTGTATAAATGGCTAAATGAAGGGGATACAATGGGGGAAATTATTGTGAGTGCTAATTATTTTAAAGGTATACTTGTACATCCATATCATAGTTATTATATATACAAAAAAAATTAAAGGGAGGGAAAGTACTAGCTAAAGGAAGATAAGAAATACTTAATTATTAAAAAGGTATTTTAAATTCTTTCATTAAAAGCTAGGAAAAATTATTATGAAAAAATTTGTTTCTGTATTGTTAGTTTGTTTACTTATTAGTACTGTTGCATTCGCAACACCCCCAAATGAGAAGATAAGGTGGAGTGAAAAACATGGAACACCTGAATTTATTTCAGGAAAATTAACTAAAGCTTCTAATGATAAACCTGAGGATATCTTATTTAAATATTTAGAAAATAATAAGAAAAAGTTTAAAATCGGTAGTTCATCATCGAAGGAATCCTTTAAGATTTTGTCTAAGGGAAAAGATTCTTTAGGATATTCTTATATAAGATTACAACAGATTTATAAAGGAATGCCTGTTTTTGGTTCAACCCAAGTAGCTAATATAAATGAAGAAGGAGTTCTTACAAGTATTTCAGGAGCTGTTATACCTAATTTAGATAAAGAGAGTAAATTAAAGCTTAAAAAGAAAGTAAAGGAAAAAGAAGCTATTGAAATGGCTGAAAAAGACCTTGACTTTACTCCAGAGCATGAAAAGAAGCCATCTTCAGAAATGGTAATTTATTATCATGAAGATGAAGCAAGATATGCATATTTAGTAAACTTAAACTTCTTAGATCCTGAGCCAGGAAATTGGAATTATTTTATAGATGCAGTTACTGGTGAAATAATTAATAAATATAATTCCATAAATTATCCTAAACCATCTCCTATTCCTACAACAGGGGAAGATACTTTAGGAACTGGAACAGGTGTATTAGGAGATACTAAGGAAATAAACACCTTATTATCTTCTTCAGAGTATTACCTAATAGATAGAACAAGGGGAAATGGAATCCAAACCTTTGATGGTAAAACTAGAAAAAGACTTCCAGGAGATATATGGGCAGATAGTGATAATACATTAAATGAAAATTATGACCATGCAGCTGTAGATGCTCAGCACTATATGGCAGTAACTTATGACTATTATTTAGAAAAATTTAATAGAAATAGTTTTGATGGTAATGGTGCTTTAATGAAGGCTACAGTTCATTATGATAGAGATTATAATAATGCTTTTTGGAATGGAGAACAAATAGTATTTGGAGATGGAGATGGAGTTCAGCTTGTAGAAGTTTCTGGAGCATTAGATGTTATAGCCCATGAATTAACCCATGCAGTAACAACTTATACAGCTGATTTAATTTATAATGGCGAATCAGGAGCATTAAACGAAACTATGTCAGATATTTTTGGTACTGCAGTTGAATTTTATGATAATAATAATCCTGATTGGTTAATGGGTGAGGATGTTTATACACCAGCTATCGATGGAGATGCATTTAGATCCATGGAAGATCCAACAGCCTATGGAGATCCGGATCATTATGATGATAGATATACAGGAACATTAGACAATGGAGGAGTGCATACAAATTCAGGTATTGTAAATAAAGCAGCTTATTTAATAAGTGAAGGCGGAGAGCATTATGGTGTAACAGTTAATGGTATAGGTATAGATAAAATGACGTCGATATTCTATCGTGCTTTAACCCAACATCTTACTCAATCAGCTACATTTAGTCAGATGAGAGCAGCAGCAGAACAATCAGCTATAGAACTCTACGGAAATAATAGTCAAGAACTACAAGCGGTAAGTGATGCTTTTGATTCTATAGGAGTATATTAATAAGAGATATGTAATTAATTAAAATAGTATTATTTTATGGGCACAGTATATTGTGCCTTTTCTTTTATTTTTGACGTAAATATTTTAGTTAATAATAAATCCTTTTATAAACTAAGCCTAGGTTTCAGTATAATATTTCTTAGTAAGTATTAGTAAATATTTTTTTAGACTTACTTTTTAATGGTACTTGTCAGACTACAATTCACTTTACTCCACTTACCAAACATGGTATTATTTAGTTTAAAATATGAAATTCCAAAATAATATGTTGAAAGGTTATTTAAATAATGAAAAGGAGGAATTTAAAATAAAACTGAGGATCCTAAAAATAGGAGTTATTATCATAATTATTGTTAGTATAATACTTATGTTAAATTCCTCTAAACAAGTTAAAATATCATATTTACTAAGAAATTCACTAGATCAAAATTTATGTTTTGATAAGTTATCAATAAGGATTGTGAAACTTAATTCTGATACACTTGCAATGAAAAGATTAGAAATCGAAGATGAAAAAAGTATAAAAAGAATCTTAGATTTAATATGCAAATATAAAATTAAAAAGACATTTCAATCGGAGTATGTAGCGCGAACAAATATTATATATAAACTAGATTTTATATATAAAGAAATCTCAAATAATATTTCTATAAGGATTATAGGGAATGAATATTTTAGTTTATCTATTGGAGATAAAGATGAACAAGTATATAAGTTAGTTACAGACGAAAAGGAATTAAGATATTTATTTAATACTTTAAAAAAACATACGAAGTAAAATAAATTTCAGAAAGAAAAACTATCTATTTCTATGTTTAATATAATATGAAAATCTATTGAAACTATAGCATAAATGTCCATTATACAAGGAGGATAATATGAAAAAGAAAATAAATATGATCTTTAACATTTTTGCATATTTAATATCAACTGTCTTAATTTTGTGGGCTTATTTAGACCGAATTGTAAGTTATATATCTACAAGAGAAATAAATTTTATAAGGATTTTACTTATATATTTAATTGGAATGGGATGTTGGACTGTATTTATAAGTGTACTTGTAAAAAAAAGCTTGGATTCGATAATTACTAAACCAGTTTTAAAATCTTTAGTTTTAGGTATTATCGTATTTGTGCCATTTATAATAATTATAATAGATAGAATATATCTATAAAATTTTTATATTAATATATCACTAACTTCCTTATTAAAAGTGTAATGTGATTAGTATTGTTTATGAGTATAATATCTATTTAGTTTAACCTTATGTAAATAAAATATCGCCGACATAAAGTGTTTGTAATGTATTAATATTATATGAAAAAGTAACTGTCGATAATAAAGAATTATATTAGGAGGAGAAAATGAAAAGAATAAAACTTGTTGCACCTTCATTAGAGCATAAATGTTTAGTCATGGATTATAAAAGAGAATTTATAGAAAACGAAGATAGTATGGATGGCACTGCGGGTCTTAGGAATTCAGAGACCTATGAAGAATGGTATCAATTGATTGTTGATAATTCTTGTGAAGAAACAGTTAAGGAAGATTTAGTTCCTGCAAGTACATACTTAGGGATTTCTGTAAAAGATGGAAGATTAATTGGAATGATTGATATTCGTCATAGATTGAACGATTTTTTGTTTAATTATGGAGGACATATAGGATATAGCGTTAGAAAGTCAGAAAGACAAAAAGGTTATGCGACTGAAATGTTGTCTTTAGCTTTAAGGAAATGTTTAAACTTAGGTATGGATAGAGTATTAATCACATGTGACAAGAAGAATATTGCATCAGCAAAGACAATTATAAAAAATGGTGGAGAGCTTGAAAATGAAGTTGTAGAAGAAAATGAAATAATTCAGCGTTATTGGATTAAAATATAATAAATTTTGCATATGAAAAAGAGAAGGTAATAAACGTAAATAAATTCTATAGCATGATATTTCCACTATTCGTTAAGTCGGAATATTTTGAATAGTGTATATAAGTTAAAATTGAAATATAGCTATATCACAGGAGGGGGTTATTATCAAAATTATTAACAAAATGCCAAAAGTAAATAAGGATAAGCATATAGAATTACTTGATAAGAAGTGGAAACAATTAATAGGGCCTAAAAGTATTGTAATTGCTATTTTGATATCAATCCCAATAATGATATTAACTACATTTATTACTATATTATTAATCAATATTGTTTCAACGATTTCTTTTAAAGAATTTGGTATTAATAAAAATTCTATAAAAATATCCATTAATGTTATTGGGATTGCTAGCGTTTTTTTTATGGTAATAATACATGAACTTATACATTTAATTTTTATACCTAATTTTAAAAAATCAGATAAAATAGTTATAGGATTTAGCTTATTTGGAGGTTATGTTTATTCAGAAGAAGTGATAGCTAAATCAAGATATATACTTATTAGTATTACACCTTATATTATTATATCAATAATTTCACCATTAGTATTAGGAGTATTAGGGTTATTGAACCCAATTATAAAATTTCTTATATTAGTGAATGCTATAGCGTCATCAGTAGATATTTTAAATTTTTTACTTATATTATTTCAAGTTCCTTCTGATGCTTATTTAACAAGCAATGGAATGACTACTTATTGGAAGAATGCTTAGTTGAAATATATCAAATTAGAAAATGTACTATTTATGCTATTATAGCTATCGCTGATGGTGCTGATGAACGTTTGTGTAAAACAATATTTGAGCCATAAATAAATAATAAAAATTTGGTAGTATGATAACAATTTTAGTAAAAAATTTTAAATGTGGGAGTAATAAAATAAAATGATACTACTATAAGAGGGGGAATTCAACTGTGAATGTAGAGGAAATGCTTGAAGAAATCAATAACCTGAAAGAGAAAACAGATAAAAAGAGTTATAAAAGATATAAATTTGAATTATTAAAAAGACTAATTTTAAGATTAGAATCCTTTTCAGATTGTAGAGAGTGTAGTGAACTATTAGAAGAATTTAGTTTTGTAATTCAAGATATGAAAAAAGATTCATTAAAAACTGTACCGAAAAGTTATAGATTAATTTTGAAAAAATCTAAATCACACCTACAGAAAAAACATAAGTTAGTTCCAAAAGGCTATTATACAGAATTAGGTTTAACTTTTGGGGTGAGTGCAGGCTTGATATTTGGAACTGTATTTTCTAATGTGATAGAACAAACGTCATTAATAGGTATGGGGTTACCTTTAGGAATAGGAATCGGGTTATCAATTGGGTCATATATGGATACTAAAGCTAAAAAAGATGGGTTGATAATTTAACTTTAAGGAAGGGTTTTTCTTTATACAGTTAATGACTCGAAGACATCTGCTAATATAGTTTCTCGCACCTTACTAAAACATTCAATTCGGCCGATATCGTTTATGAAACAGTTTTAAATAAGTAGTTTTAAAAATTAAAGGGGGGATATTTTTGAATAACATAGAGAGTATAATTAAAAGAGTAGAATCTGTCATAGATTTATCAAGTGCAAAGCTAAGTGAGGAATACTTTTATCAAAGCTTGCCGCTTTGTATTATTGATTCAGTTTTTTCAATAGGAGTAACATATACTAGTACTCGCAACACAGTATTAAGATACTGTAAGTATTTTGATTTGAAAGTTTATAGAGAATATTATGAATTACCTACAATAGAGAAACAGGAATCTATATCTCAATTAATACAAAAGATGAAAAAAATAGGCACAAAAAGATTTGCTTGGGAAATATTTAAAAATAGGCAGAGAACTTCCTCTAGAAATGGAATATTAAAATCAGAAGCAGTATTAAAATTTGCTGAAGTTTTAAATAGTTATGAAGTAGAATATTTTCAAGATATAAATAAAATTATTAATAGTAGTGAATTTGAAGAAAGAATTAAAAAAATACCTGGACAAAAGAGTGGTATTTCTTTAAAATATTTTTTTATGTTAATAGGGTCAAATGATTTAATAAAACCAGATAGAATGGTATTGGGATTTCTTAAAAATTGTATGGGGAAAGAAGTAAAATTAGAAGAAGCACAAATATTATTGAGTGAAGCAAGTGAACTATTAAAAGATAAATATGAAAATATGAATCCTAGATTACTAGATCATGAAATTTGGAAATATATGTCTCAATAGAATAGCTAAATAACATACAGTTTACATTAACTTAAAAAAGTGTGTGGACCGTTTCAATACATCTAGACTTATATAGAATTCTGAGAAGAATTTATGGAAATACAATATTAAATTACTAGTAAGGAGAATTATAATGAATAAGTATTTTTTAATAATATATATACTTGCTATTATATTTGGAAGTAAAAATTTAATACTTGAAATTAAAAAAAGAATATATGATAGAAAGGTAACAATAACTAATGGACTAAAAAAATATAACTATACACAACTTATAGGTATATTGTACATGACTACATTCATTATATTTTGTATTTCTTTTTATAGGAATCCTCTTGAAAAGGGGTTTATATTATTGGGAACTATGTGTGGTATACTTGGTGTAAAAGAGTTGATTATAGGGATTAAAAACGAAATAAGAGAGGATGGTATTTATACAAATAAAGGAATTTATAAGTGGAATGAAATAATTAAATATGAATGGATGGAAATTAAAAAAAGAAGAAGCCTATTAAATAGCTCTTTAGAATATAGTAGTCTTCGATTTTATGTAGATAAAGGTTATCCAAAAAAAATTATAATTGATGTAGCTATGGAAGATATAGAAAAGACAGAAATCTTTTTTGATGAAATAGGTTTAACACATAAAAAAGATAAAAAGATAGACTGATTAAATCAAATAGCATCTAATATACTATTTTCAGACAGTTAACAAAACCTAAGTGAACCTTCGTAAGAAAGAAGGTTAGATGAAAGACTATACAAATTTAATTAGTAAAAAGGAGAATAAAATGAAGAAATATATTCCTAATATAATTTCAGTACTAAGAATTATATGTTCTGCTTTATTAATATTATTTATAAATAATCGGGTCGGCTTTGTTTTTCTTTACTTTGTAATAGGTTTAACCGATATACTTGACGGTTTTATAGCAAGAAAATTCAAGTATCTAAAAAGGGATTTAAGATTCCTACGTTCCATCTGAATTCATTTGCTAAACTGGGTATGGCTAAGTGACTATGAACTTCTTAAATCGAAAACGATATTTAAAGAAAATGGACTAAATTAATTAGATAAGGCTGTCTTACAAATTTTTAAAATGCAGTCCTTTTTTATTTCTCCACTGGAATTATCGAAATAAGATGCTTAGTAGTAGCTCTATTTAATCAAAGAAAAAGCCTTGAGGAATGTCATGAATAATAAATACTTGCATATTTATACTATAATCCTAAGAAATTAGAAACAGTATTTACAGGGGGGATTTTTCAAAATAATTTAAGTTTTAGAGGAGTATAACCAGTGTTTGATGAATGTGCAAGAAGGAGGCAAATATGAAAAATAAAAATTTTACAAAGTATTTGCAGGACATATCTCAAAGGGATCTTTTAAGAGTAGGAGCAAAGGCATCAAATTTAGGAGAAATGATTAAAGCTGGGTTACCTGTACCAAAAGGCTTTGTGTTGGTTGTAGACGCATACAAACGGTTTATTACATTTAACAAAATTAATATTAGAATAAAAGAATTACTAAAGGATTTGGATAATAACGATTTTGAAAGTATAAAAATAATATCCAGTAAAATCAAGAATTTATTTAAACAAGGTGAAATACCAGATGATTTACTTACTGAAATTAATCAGTTATATGAACATATTGGAAGTTTTGAAGTAGTAGTGCGTTCTTCATCGACAATGGAAGATTCGCCAATAACTTCCTTTGCAGGACAGTATGATAGTTTCCTAAATGTTAAAGGCAAAGAGCAGTTACATAAATGTATAAAACAATGTTGGGCTTCTTTGTGGAATGCTCGGGCTCTATCCTACCGGTTAAAACAAAATATAAATAATAGTGAACTGTCTCATGGCATAATAATCCAAAAGATTATCAAGGCTGAAAAATCAGGGGTTTTATTTACTGCTAATCCAGTAAACTCTAGGAGGGATCAAATATTAATAAATTCTTCCTGGGGACTAGGTGAAGCTATAGTGAGTGGAATTGTAACACCTGATCAGTGGATAGTTAATAAAAAAAATTACAAGATTTTAGAAGAGAAAATATCATCTAAGATAATAATGTCTTTTAGAAAAGATAGTGGAACTGAATTTGTAGATGTAGCAAAGGAAAAATGGAAACAGTCATCCCTTGATGAAAATGAGGTTTATAAACTTTCAAAATTGGCTCAAATTGCAGAAGATCACTTTGGATTTCCTCAGGATATAGAGTGGGTTTGTTGTAATAACAAATTCTATCTAGTACAGTCTAGGCCAATAACTACCCTATTTCCAAAGCTAGAAATAAAGGGAAATAGTGAAAAATTAAGAGTATATATAAACTTTTTATTAAGTGATAAGGTAATGCCTGAACCACTGACCCCTATTGGTGAGGACATGTGGAAAAAAGCCTTAAAATATAATATATTAAATAGAAAAAACCGTAACAAACCTACTCCCTTTTTAAAAAGTGCTACCGGAAGAGTTTTTATTGATGCAACTGAGCTATCTAGATTAGAGAGATGGTGGGATAAAATAAGAAATAACCCTTCTAATATGGATCCTGAAACTATGAAAGCTTTGTTAGAAGTTCTAAAAAGGAATAAAAAAGAACTAAAACAACAAAGAAAACCACTAATTAAACTAATCATGAATATACTTATTAAATTTAATCCTTCATTTCTTAAGTTTTTACTAACTTCTATTCCTAAAACGTTATATGGTGTATTATTTTCTTCTGAAAAGGTGGTAGCAAGGGCTTATGAGTTTGGCAAAAATCAGATTATATATCTTGAACAAAAAGTTAAGAAACTTCATACCAGAGAAGAAAAAATAGAATTTATCGAAAAGAAAATGCCAGAATTTTTACATTTCATCCCCCTTCAGATAGTTTTTTATGTTGGTATGTCGTTTACCTATATAGATAAAGCCAGAAAAATTATGACCAAACACCAACTTGACACATCGGAATTGAGTAAAGTTGAAAAGTCAGTTCCTAACAATGTAACTACAGAAATGGGTATGGAGCTTTTAAAAATAGCGCAAACGCTTGATAAATCCGGTGAGAAACCTACATCTGAACATCCAGAGGTTAGAAAATTTTTAAATAAATATGGACACAGAGCTTATTTAGAAGTTGATCTTGGTGTTCATCGGTGGAAAGAGGATCCTGGATATGTAATTAACTTAATTAAGTCTTACATGGGTAATAAGAGCTATAATGAAGGAATAAAGAAATTTTATCAGGGCAAGAAAGAGGCGGAGAAAGTAATACAGGATATAACTTTACAGTTAAAAGAAAAAGGAGCCTATAGAGATGCTAAAAAATTAAAGAAAATACTAAAAAATTACCGGAAGATGTTTGGTGTTAGAGAATTACCTAAATATATAATGGTTAAAGCAATTAGCATTTTTAGAAGAGTATTATTAGAAATAGGAGAAGAATTAGTAGCAGAAGAAAGAATAGATGATAAGCAGGATATATCTTTTATTAGTTTTAAAGATATTAAATCAGAGAAAAGACTTCAACAATTAGTTAAACAAAATAGGAAAAAGTATCAAAGGGAATTAAAAAGAAGTTTTGTTCCTAGAGTTGTGACTAGTACTGGAGAAACTATTTTTTCAGCAAGTGATAATAAAAGAGATAATGAATATAAAGGAATTCCTGTATCGCCAGGAATTTGTGAGGGACAGGTAAAAATACTTAAACATCCTGAAGATGGCACCGTGAAAAAGGGTGATATATTGGTTACAAAGGCGACTAATCCAGCATGGACTCCATTGTTTTTAAAAATTGGAGGATTAATTACCGAAATGGGAGGACCTATGTCTCATGGGTCAGTTGTTGCAAGAGAGTATGGTATACCAGCAATTGCCGGTATGAGAGAAGCAACATCTAGATTTAAGGATGGGCAAATCATTCGGTTAAACGGAGAGACAGGAAAGGTAGAAATATTAGATTAGAAAAAGTATTTAGTCAGTGAGTTACTTTATATTACCTAGAGATCCGACCTTAATTAATAAAATATTTTTAGTTCTGTTTCTATGTTATTTTACTAAAATCCAGTAATCTAAGATAAGAACCATTTATCTAAGGTTACTGGATTTTGGTGATATGGATATGTTATAGAAATTAGTGATTCTTAGTTATACTTTATTTAAAATTTTTTTCATACTTAAAAATATATTTATTTTATAGATTTATTTATGAATTATAAGTTATATATCTTAAATAGTTATGGGTATAATGTAAAAAAAGTCTAATGTTTTCCTTGTCTCATAATTATAGCAAATTTTTAAAACTCACCTAAACCATATGTTTTAAAAGCTTTTTTGCAAATTTTTTTGTTTCATCTGTTATTTTGAATTTCAAGTCCTAATAATAACATTTCCTAAACTAGTCCTATAATGAAATTAACAAAATTTTTGTACATACAACTTATTTTTCCTGTAGTAGCTTTTATGTAATCATAAAAATATAGTTAGTTTTAAATGAAAAATTTGAAGGGATTAAATTATTATACTCGTCTAAATTTATGGGAATGATGCGTGGGGTTAATAAGGGTAGTTTTATAATAAGTTTAAGTAATTTAATTTATGATTTTTAGTTAGTTTTAATTTTTATATCTTGTGTGGGGGGAAAGTATGGGGAAAACTTTAATTAATATAGAAGATGATAAATTTGGTTTAAAAACTATTTTGCATATCATAGTTGGCTGCTTAATATTTGCTATTAGTCAACTTACAGCAAGTATAGTGGTAGATACTTTTTATAAATTAACAAAATTTAATTTTCTAAGTCCTTATGTGATGTTAAGATGTTTATTTGAGATTGGGTTATTTTATTTAATAATGCGTTTTTATATTTACAGAGTTCTTAAACTCAATTTCACATATTTCAGAATAACTAAACCAAGGGTCTCTTTATTGTGGATAGTAATTGCTTTATTACTTCCTTTTACTGTGATTTTATATTATTTTACATTTGTGAATGGAAAGTTAATTTATGGGGCTAGTAATACTATTTTATTAAACATAACATTTGCTTTAAAAGCAGGTTTGTCAGCAGGGATTATTGAAGAATTCTTTTTTCGTGGATTTACTATGAAACTTGTTGAGAATCGTTGGAATAGTAAAATTGCAATTATTATCCCATCAGTAACTTTTGCATCTCTTCATTTAATAAAAGATATGGATTCAAGTAGTATTCTTTTACTACTCATAGCTGGTACAACAGCAGGTGTAATGTTTTCTATGATTACTTATTATAGCAACAATATATGGAATTCTGTAATTGTACATGCTGTTTGGAATATGTTAATAATAGGAATATTTCATATATCATCACAAAGTGATTTAATCACAGTTTTTAATTATGTTTTTGAAAATCAAAATATTTTAATAACTGGAGGAAAATTTGGGATTGAAGCATCACTTCCAGCAATTATTGGTTATATTACTGTTATTACTATAACTATAGCTATAAAAAATAAAAAGAGTCTTGCACCAAAGTGATACTTATTTTAAAAGAAATAATAATAAGGTAATTACTATAATTAAAAAAGAAAAAGTAGGAATAGTTAAATGTTATATCTTTAGACTTTTTTAATATTAAAAACCTCTTTTCTATATTTTTAGCTCCATATGTGTATATGAAATTTCAACATATTCAATTACATTTCCATAAACTGAATATAATGGTATAGAAATAGTATTACATAACTACTTTAGTCTGGTCAAAAAACATCCTCACAAAAGAACAATTGTTCGATACAATTATTTCAAGAAATCGATGAAAGTATTAGAAGTGTTTTAAAATACTTAATTTATAATTAAGATTAATAAAAAATAAAATTATATAGAACGGAGGAAAATTATAATATGGGAGTTTTATTAATTAGTGGTTCGCCGAGGAAAAATGGTAATACTGAATTACTACTTTCTGTGTGCGATAAAGAATTAAAAAATAATAATATTGAAACTGAAATTATTAGTCTATCTTCAAAAGAAATTTATCATTGTACTAACTGTGATAGATGTCTAGGTATTAATAAATGTATTCAGGAGGATGACTTTAATGATTTGTATAAAAAAGTTTTACAAAACAGAGGGTTAGTGGTTGCAAGTCCTGTATATGTAGGTTCACCTACTTCCTTATTAATGGCTTTTATTCAAAGGTTAACATATGTTTCTTTTAACAATAATCATACTTTATCTAAAAAAATAGGTGGGCCGATAGTTGTTGCAGGAGAAACTGGACAATTAACAACTTTAAATTCACTTATTGATTTTTATCTTGTAAATGAGATGATTATACCAAGTTCAATCTATTGGAACATTGGTGTTGGAGTAAATAAGGGAGATGTTAAGAATGATGAAAAAGGGGAATTATATATAACTAAATTTGCTAAAAATTTAGCTTTAGTACTAGAAGGAATGGAGGAAAAGTAAATGGGTAAAGGTAAGTTATTTATTAGAATGGACAAAAGAATAGAAAAAAATAAGTTTGGAGCTAATGATTTTGATGACCATATAAAATACTTAAAAAACATAGCAACTAAAAGATATTTTATGGGTGGAGGGTTCACTAATAAAATTGGTGGAATGATTATTTATGAAGCTAAAAATTTAAAAGAGGCAAAAGAAATTGCAGATAATGACCCACTAATAAAAAGAGATTTATATACCTATGAATTAATAGAATGGGATTTAGTAATAACATCTGAAATTGAGAAATTAGTTTCTTTTATTAAGGAAAAATAGTTAATTAATGTATTATAATTATAAATAATTAAAGAAAATTAAATTACCCATTAAGCTGAAGCAGGGTAATTTGACTTAGATTGTGATATTAATTTTATCATATTCCATAATATCTCTGCTACTATACTACTAATAAAACCTAATAATAAGGTTTTTAAAATTGTCATAAAATCACCTCTGTTATAGTATTTTACATTTTATAAATTTTATTAAGAAAATATTTAAGTTTTCATTCTTTTGTATATTAAGATATATCTATAAAATGAGTTATATTACATATATAAATAAAAAGTTTAAAGTAAATAAAAGTGGTTAATAATAAAGTTAAAACAATTTTATGTTATAATATAACACATACGAAAAAATGAAAGGGTGAATATCGTGAAAGTTAATGTAGATAATGAAGGAGTATTAAAATTAAAGGAATTATTAAAGGGGCATGAAGATAAGCCACAAAATATCAGAGTTTATATAGCAGGTATGGGTTGAGGTGGTCCTTCATATGGATTAGCTCTGGATGAGCAGAAGGAAAATGATTTAGTAGATGAAACTGATGGATTAAAGTTTCTAATGGAAGAATCTCTACATAACAAAGTTGGAGATATAGTTATAGAAAAAATGGGTGAAGGATTCCGTGTAATTCCTGAATCAGAAGTTGGAAATTCAGGATGCGATTCCTGCGGAGGAGACTGTTCTTAATAATTAAATTCAAGGATTTGGCTATTAGATATTTTCTAATAGCCTTTTTCTATACTCTTTTTTATTTAAATTTTAATGATGCTATAATAAAATATACTTAATACTTATAAAAATATACGGATTGAAGGGAGTTTTCTATGGAGAAAAGTTTAAAGGAGATAAAAAAAGGAATGGCTTCTGGTTTACCTATAGTGATTGGTTATTTTCCTATAGCGCTGGCATTTGGGATTTTATCTAAAACTGTAGGACTTACTTTAAATGAAAGTGTATTATTTTCATTATTAGTATTTGCAGGAGCAAGTCAGTTTATGGCTTTAAATTTAATTAACTTAGGAGTAGGTGTAGGAGAGATAATATTAACTACATTACTTGTTAATTTTAGACATTTTCTAATGAGTGCATCCATATCTAGAAAAATAAAAAAGGAGTTTAAAAGATGGTTACCTTTAATAGCCTTTGGAATAACGGATGAAGTGTTTTCTGTAGCATCATTTAAAAAAGGAACACTTAATAAAAATTTTATGTTATCTCTTCAGTTGGTTACTTACCTTTCTTGGGTAATAGGAACAGGCTTTGGTTTTTTAATAGGTAATATATTACCCACAATACTAAAAAATAGTATGGGTATTGCACTATATGCTATGTTTGTAGCTATATTAGTGCCTGAGGCTAAAAAATCAAAGGAAATATTAATTTTATCATCATTATCAGGACTAATAAATTTAACTTTTAAGTTTATAAATATCTTACCTAAGGGGTGGAATATAATAATATCTATTATTTTAGCATCTAGTGTTGGATTATTATTATTTAAAAAGGGAGAGAAAAAGTATGAGTAAGTATTTATTATTGATATTAGGCATGAGTATAGTTACATATATTCCTAGACTTTTACCATTTCTATTTATAGATAAAAGCTTTTCAAAAAAATTTGAGAGATTTTTATTATATATACCGCCTACTGCTTTAGGAGCACTTATTATACCAGGGGCATTTGAAGCTATTCCTAATATGCCTGTGATTTCTATAATAGGATTAGGGTTTGCACTTTTATATTCATGGTTTAGAGGTGGATTAATAGTGTCAGTTTTAGGTTCAATTTTAGTAGTTTTTATAGGAATTTATATAAAGGGTGGTTTAATATAAAAAATATTAAATTTACCTTTATTAAAGGTTTTAAGAAAATTTAAAGTTATCTTTAAAGGGATTAAAGAATAAATCACTAATATTAAATTATAAGTGTTTAAAGAGGAGGTGTATTTAATGAAGTTTAAATTTAATACTATATTAGTTAAAGAACTTAGTGAATCACTTAAATTTTATACTGATATATTAAATCTTAAGCCTTTAGATAAGTTTAGTCCTAAAGAGGGAATAAATATTGTATTTTTAAAAGATGATGATGGAAATAAATTTGAATTAATAGAAAATAAAATCGAAAATAAATCATTTGATAGAAAGTCTATTGTTACCCTAGGATTTGATGTAGAAAACTTAGATCAAACTATGGATTTTTTAAAACAAAATAATATTAAAATAGCAAAAGGCCCAGTAACTATTCCTAATGGAAGATTTATAGTTATTGAGGATCCAAATGGTGTAGGGATTGGATTATATGAAAATTTATAATTAGTTTTTAAAGGGGGAAATTTTTTTGATTATTAAAGAAATTAGTAATAGAGGCGTATTTTTCACTTTCGAAGAAGGGGATAGTTTATTACCAGGTAATACTTCTGTATATTTAATAAATACAGAGGATAAAATCTTTTTATGTGATACTCATATAGGATATAAATCTATGAAAGTTATAGAGGAATATATTAATGATAATAACTTAGATAATAAAGAAATTATAATATTTAATTCCCATGGAGATTGGGATCATATATGGGGGAATTGTTATTTTAAAGATTCAACTATAATAGCCCATGAGATTTGTAGAGAGAGAATGAAAAAAAGAGGCAATTATGATATAGAAAGGTATAAAAATAAATACAATGATGGAACAATAAAATTAAAATTACCTAATTTAACCTTTAGTAAAGATTTAAAATTTCATGATGAAGATGTTGAATTTATTTATGCTCCTGGACATACTATAGATTCATCTATTTGTTATGATAAAAGGGATTCAATTTTATTTGTAGGGGATTTAGTTGAATATCCTACTCCTGTTGTTAATCATTATGACTTAGAAACTTATATAAAAACATTAAAATATATAAAAACATTCCCGGCTAAAAAGATACTATCTTCCCATTCTGGAATAGTTACTGAAAAATTAATAGATGAAAATATAGCTTTCTTAGAAAATATACTTATAAATAATCCAGAAAATTTAGAAAAAGATATTTATGATTACAATATTAATAATGCATTATTTTTAAAATATGAAGAGATCATAAGGGGAAAATTAGGAGAAAATTTTCATTATGAAACTTTCAAAAGAGAGTTTTGGAGTACTTTAGATGTTGATTATAATGATTTAGATAGAGAAAATATATATATTAAAAATACTGAATATAAAATATTAAAAAATGCACTTAAAAATTATATAGAAAAGTTTTAATAAAAAGGATACTTAAGTATCCTTTTATTTTAAGCATTTATTAACTTAATTTTCTTATCATGATTTCAATATCTCCATGATAATGTTTATCTCCATGGCCAATATCTAAGCTATAGCTCTCTTTTAAACATATAATTTCATATTCATTATTAAAAAGATTTAAAATTTCTTCTTTATCATAATAAGTAATAAAGGAATCCCTTTTATTTATATAGAATGTATCTTTTTCTATTTCTTTATTACTTTCTTTTAAAAAAGTATATTTAGGATCTTCTTTTGAAAAAACTCCTAAATAAAGAATACCACCATTAGTCAAACTATTTTTCATGTTTTTTATTAGCTTTAAACCTTCTGATTTTTTCAAAAAATTCAAAGTCCATGTTGAAATTATTAATGAATATTTGTTTAAATCTAAAGTAAAATCTAATAAATTAGTACAGTGTAAATTATAATTACAATCCACATTTTTAAGTAATTCTTCACATCTTTTTAAGGCAGTTTGGGATATATCTACACCTTCAATATCATAATTTTTCAAAGCAAATTTTACTACATTTCTTCCTTCGCCTATTCCTAAATCTAATATTTTACCCATTTTAACTAAATTTTCATATTGAATAAGTGTCCATTCAGGTTCTATTCCCCATAGATTTTTTAATTCTTTGTAGCGCTGTTCCCATATGTTTTCTTTCATAAAAAGTCACCCCTAGGATTTTATTTCTCTCATTATAGATTATATTAAATTATTTTACAACCATAAATTTATTAATAAAATAAATTGTAATAAAGTAAAAATAATTATATAATATGGTTAAATATGGAACAGTAATAAAAATGTTTAAATAAGGAGTATACCATGGAAAAACAATTAAAAGCTGATATCGGATTATTATTAGTAACAGTAGGATGGGGAGCATCTTTTATATTAACTAAAGATTCCCTTTCTGAATTACAAACCTATAACTTTTTAGCCATTAGATTTTTACTAGCGTTTTTTATATCTGCTTTTTTTTATTATAAAAGAATGATGAAGATAGAAAAAACCACTTTAAAATTTGGATTAATTTTAGGAGTTTTATTATATGCCCATTATGCTTTACAGACAGTGGGACTAAATTATACCAGTGCTTCAAAGTCTGCTTTTATAACTGGGCTAAATGTAATATTAGTTCCAATATTTTATTCAATCCTTAGTAAGAATATACCAAGTAAAAGGGTAAGTATAAGCGCTATATTAGCATTAATAGGCTTAGGATTTTTAACTTTAAATACAAATATAGATGGAGTAAATATAGGAGACATCTATACTTTAATATGTGCTTTTGTATTTGCTTTTTATATAATTTATGTTGGAAAATATACAAAGGATGTTGAATCTATAAGTATGGCAATAATACAACTTGGGGTTGTTGGTATTTTAAGTATGATTACTTCTTTAGCCTTTGAAAATCCAACTATGAAGGTTAGTTTGGGAGGATGGATAAATATAGTAGTTTTAGCTATAGTATGTACTTCAGGAGCATATATTGTACAAAATGTTGCACAAAAGTATACAACTCCTAATCATACAGCTTTAATATATACTTGTGAGCCAGTTTTTGCAGGAATTTTTGGATTTTTATTCTTTAATGAATATCTTGGTGTTAAAGGAAGCTTTGGGGCCTTTTTAATACTAACTGGTATGTTAATGGCAGAGATAAATTTTAAGAAGCTATTTAATAAAGATAAAAGTAAATCTAGGTCTAAATAATTAAACTAAATAAGAGTATGCTTATAAGTTTAATATTCATTAAGGTATGGATAGGAGGTAATATTTATGGCAGTAAGGGAAATTTTACTTTTAGGTAATCCTAAATTATATGAAGTATCTAAAGAAGTTAAAAGTAAAGAAATTAATAACTTATCACCTATTATTAAAGACCTTCATGATACTTTAATGGATTTTAGGAAAAAATACAACGCAGGAAGGGCAATAGCAGCTCCACAAATTGGAGTAATGAAAAGAATTATTTATATGTATTTAGATAAACCTTTTGTATTTATTAATCCTTTAATAGTAAAAAAAAGTGATGAGTTAATGAATGTATGGGATGACTGTATGAGTTTTCCGTATTTACTTGTTAAAATAAAAAGACATAAAACGTGTTCAATTAAGTATTTAGATGAAAATTTTAATGAACATATATTAAAACTTAAAGATGATTTATCAGAATTATTACAACATGAATATGATCACTTAAATGGAGTATTAGCAGTATCAAGGGCAATTGATGGTAAATCATTTGCAATAAAAAGTGCCAGGGGCGATTAGCTGTATGGGGAAATCCACCCCTATGAAAAACCGCTTTACGTTTTATTAATTTTAAATGATTTAAAAAAATAATTAATATACTAGGGGGTATATGATGAATTATCCAAATATAAAGGTATACTTAAATAATAATCCAAAATGTAGCGCTAAATTAGAAAATATCGCAAAGAAGGAAGTATGGGATATGGAAAACATACCCTTTATTAGGGTTTTCGGAAGTGGATTTGATAATGGAAATAAGTTAATAAAAGTTATAGTTAATAATAGGATTTTAGAAGAAGATGAAATAGAGATTGATAATAATTACTTTGATTTGAAAATTGAATTAGAAAAACCACTTAAAAATCCGAAAAAGGTAGAAGTTATTATAGATAAGAAAGAATATGAAATTCCTATAATTTTAAGAAAACTAACAGGGAAAGTAAAATATGCTAATGGTGATTATGTTAAAAAACCAGTTATTAGTGTTACAGGAGAAGATAGTTTAGTTGTTGGTGATAAGCTAGGAAATTTTGAAATTTTTATCCATGGAAATAAAGATTCAATAGGTGTTTTTGAAAAGAATTATACTAAAAAGACTTTAGAATCTTGGTTATATAATATTAATATCATAGAGGATAAATATTTAGATATAACTATAGATAAAATGGAAGTCTATGGTATACATATGTGGAAGGGTCAAAATAGCGATTACATACACTTTATTCCTATGTCATTAACTAAGGCAAGGGAAGCTATGAAGAAGGATTATGATAATGAGTTAGATTTACTTAAAAATAATCCCTGGCCTAAATTAAATAGAAAAAATTTAAAAGTATTTGCAAATGATAAAGAAATAGATATATTATCCTTTAAAGAAGTTCCAGATTTTTTAGCTAATGTAGATGATAAAACTTATACAAGACCTGGTTATGTTTTATCTATACCTAAAGGATATGAAGGTAAGTTAATAAAATTAGTTATAAAAGATAATTATTTAATAGATGATAAAGAAATTTTTGAAATGGGAGAAGGTTATTATTTTTGGTAACATCTTTAGAACATTTAAAAATAGAAATTTAAAATAAAGGTGGAAATCAATATGGATAAAAAAATGACTAGGCCATGGAAGGAAGCTTTTAGACAAGCATGGCTATCATATTGTGGGGGATCATTTCCTATAGGTGCAGTTATTGTAGATAGAAAGGGTAGTATTATTTCTAAAGGAAGAAATAAAGTTTATGAAAGTGAATGTATAAGTGAAGAAATATGTAATAATAAAATTGCCCATGCTGAAATTAATGCTATTTTAAAAATTAATAATCTAGAAAGTAATAATGATAGAAAAGATTATATATTATATTCAACTATGGAGCCATGTCCACTATGTTTTGGCGCTATAGTAATGTCAGGAATAAGAAAAATAAAGTACGCAGCTAGGGATAACATAGCTGGTAGTACAGATTTAAACAGTGGAAATGATTTTATTAAAGAGAAATCTATAGAGGTTTTAGGACCATTTAGCAAATTAGAAATTATTTTAGAGTTTCCCCATTTTTTTGAGAGTAGATGAAAAGTTTGTTGTGGATAAGTAAAATAGGAGTAATATCTTTATTAACAGATTTGATTTTTTTGCATAAAAATAAGCAAAATAGCCCATTGTTTTG
>VEND01000129.1 GCA_009711765.1 Bacillota bacterium
TTTTATAAGTTTATCTTCACAGTATGAAAAATTTAGATTGTCTTAATGAACCGCCGTATACCGAACGGTACGTATGGTGGTGTGAGAGGTCGGTAGATAAAATAATTATCTACCTCCTACTCGATTTGGAACATTGAAGACCCTTATCATTTTAATGAATTTATACCATTAGCAATATATTTTGATTATATTTTTACAACAGATTCAGCATCTATTAAAAAGTACAAAAAAATACTAAAACATAATCACATTTATACCTTACCTTTTGCTGCCCAGCCTAAGATTCATAATCCTATCAATAAAGGAGAAGAAAAAAAAGGAGATATAGCTTTTGCTGGTTCTTGGTATAGCAGTGGTCATGATGCACGAAAAAAAGATATGGAGAGAATATTAACTCCAGCACTAGATTATGATTTAACTATCTATGATAGGATGTACAATGCTAAAAACAATAAATTTCATATATACCCTAAGAAGTACCAACCATATATAGTAGGAGGTCTTGATTATCATGAAATGAATAAAGCTTATAAAAAATATAAAGTGTTTTTAAATGTTAATACGGTTCAAAAAAGTCCAACAATGTTTGCATGTAGAGTTTTTGAACTTTTGGCAAGTGGTACAAATGTTGTAAGCGGATACGCTGTTGGAATTGAGAAGTTTTTTAAAAATATAGTTAAATTATCAAAGTCTAAAGAAGAAACTAAAGAACATATTGATAAACTGTTAGTTAATGAAGAACTAAGAGATAGACTATCCTTACTTGGACAGAGAGAAGTTTTTTTAAAACACACTTACAAGCAAAGATTAGAAACTATTTTAGATTCAATAGGGTATAAGTATTATAAAGAAAAGAAAAAAGGAGTATCAGTTATAAGTTGTACTAATAAAATAGATTCTATTAAAACCATATATAGTAATTTTAAGAGACAAAAATATAATAAAAAAGAACTTATTATTATAGCTAATAATAACAAAATTGATATTAAAGAATGGGAAAAGTTCACTGAATATGATGATTTTATTCACATTTATTCTATGGAGGAGAAGGCTACTTTAGGGGAGTGTCTTAATTTTGCTGTTAAAAAATCAAAATATGAAATTATATCAAAATTTGATGATGATGATTATTATGGAGAAAAGTATCTTACAGATTCGATAAATGCTTTTATATATACAGAGGCATCTATAGTAGGAAAACGCTCTACTTATGTTTATTTTAAAGACAAAAGAATTTTAGCTATACGTGATGTTAGACGTGAAAATCAATATATAGACCTAGTTACAGGACCTACTTTAACTTTTAAAAAAGAAATTTTTAAACATGTTAAGTTTTCAAAACTTAATATAGGAGAGGATACTAAATTTCAAAAAGATGCTAAAGCCTTAGGTTTTAAAATTTATTCAATAGATAGATTCAATCATGTATATTTGAGAGAAAAAAATGGTAATAACCATACTTGGAAAGTGAAGGATGAAGATATATTAAAATATAGTGTAATTGTTAATAAAAATATTGATGATTATAAAAGTATTGTATGCGTTTAGAAATATTAAAAGAAAGAGTGATTTTTATGAAAAAAGCTTTACTACGTTTAGAAGACGTTGGTCCTGGGGGATTATATAGTTCACTTGAAAATTTAGAAAAGCTAAAAATTATTGCTGATTATCTTCATTCAGAAAATATATATTTTCAAGCTTCAATAATACCTCGTTATATTGATTCTGAAATAGGCTATGATAAATCTATTGCTGATACAGACGATCCATATATTCAAGTGTTTAATGAAACAATAGAATATTTAAGTAATGTAAGTGGAGATTCATTAGGTATGCACGGATATACCCATCAATATTCTAGGTCAATAAGTGGTAATGGTTTTGAGTTTTCATATCCTAATTGTATTGATAATTGTCCGCCTGATGATTCTAAAAAAGCTTGCGAAGATAGAAGTGCATTTTCTACTTCCTATGCTTCAAGTCGTATGAGACAGGGATATGTATCATTTGATGAATCTGGTTTAAAGCTAGGTTGGGGATATTCCATTCCCCATTATATTATATCTGAAAATCAACAATGTATTTTAGAATCTTGGTCTGGCATTTTCTTTCAACCATATCCAGAAACCCCTTTTAAAAAAAATATGTCTATTCTTGATAAGGATAGTCCATTCTATAGAGGGGTTATATATGTACCCACACCATTAGGCTATGTGGAAGGAGGAAAAGAAGAAGAATCCGTTAATAGAATATGTAATGAAGTAAAAACTTATTCAGAAAATGATTTAGCCTCTTTTTTCTATCATCCTTATTTAGAGTTTCCCTTTATAGAAATAACAGAAGAAGGTGTTATATATGATGATAATTCTTATTTAAAACGTATTATCAGATGCATAAAAGAAGAGGGATTCACTTTTGTTCCACTAATAAGTTTAGTAAATTTTATCCCTTCTGTAAGAGCTACTAACCTTTTCGAAGGAGACTTATATAAATTCTATGTAGCTAAGTTAGATAATGTAGATGTTTTTTATGTATGGAATCCAAGTGTTGGATATTGGTATCGTATTAAGAGTGAAATTGATAAATTTCCTAGTAGACAACCAGATGCTATACATTATCCTGTGCTTTTATTATCTGACTGGGCACAAGGAGATTATTGGACTCCACTAGTAGGAGATTTTAATGGTGATGGTGAGGATGATGTAGCTGTATGGGATTCATATAATGGAGATTGGCAAGTTGCTATTCATAAAAGCTCATTATTAACACCTTCAATAGGAAGAGGGGATTATAGTTGGTTAAAGCCTTGGGCTGTTGGAGATTACTGGATTCCTTTGGTAGGAGATTTTAATGGTGATGGTAAAGATGATATTGTTGTATGGAATCCCTACTCAGGAGACTGGCAAGTAGCACTAAGTGATGGTACAAAATTTATTCCTAGTCCTGGATTAGGTGATTATAACTGGTTGACATCCTGGGGAGAAGGAACTTATTGGACTCCATTAGTAGGAGATTTTAATGGTGATGGTAAAGATGATATTTTAATTTGGGATGCTTTAAGTGGTAATTGGAGAGTAGCTTTAAGTGATGGTACAAAGTTTGTTCCAGATCCAATAAATAATACTAATAGTTGGCTTAGACCTTGGGCAGTTGGAACTTATTGGACTCCACTAGTAGGAGACTTTAATGGTGATGGTAAGGATGATATTTTAGTTGTAATAAAAGATACTGGAGAATGGCAAATTGCTCTAAGTGATGGAGAAAAGTTTATACCAAATAGTAATATTTTCAAGCCTTGGGCAGCAGATTCAGATATGCAGCCATTTGTAGGAGATTTTGATGGAGATGGAAAAGCTGGTATTGTTGCAAGACATCCATTTTTAAGAAATGGAACTGTAGATGGAGCTGCATCTGTTGTTAAATAATTTTAAAAAGCAATCATATCATGCTAATGGATATGATTGCTTTTTATCATAGTACATTTGATTTTATAAAAAAATTGAGATTGATTTATCATTTAAAAGCATATAATATTTCTATCATACTCCTGTGTAGTCATCTGTTTTAGCTATAACTATACAATCTTTTAGTAAATCATCTTCTTCCATAACGCAAGCATAACCATTTCTGTCATTTGAATAAATTTTTATACTTGTATTACTTTTATTCAGTTCTAGTGATGTTAAACTATTTTTAATAAGGTTATCATATATATTTTTCTTAAATAATATGGTTGGTCCATTTAAATATTTAGTGTAACTATTTTCTACACCGAATTTTTTAATCGCTAATATTTTTCTATTTTTAAAGTAAATATAGTATTTAGTTTTTTCAACTATATCTGCATCTGTATTTTTAAAGACATTTACAGAGTTTATCAAATAATCTGAAGCATAAAAATCCTTATCATCAAATCTAGCAATAGTATCATATTTAGCTTGTTTTAAACCTAAATTAAAACGGTATAAAAGATTCTTTTCTTTGGGAACCTGAAATATTTTAACATTTTCACTGGAATTTGCTCTTTCCTTCCATACATCAGTTTTGATATTTTTATTTATTATTAAAATTAATTCTTTACTTTTATAACTTTGTCTTTCATAATTTTTGAAAATATTATTAATATATTTCTGTCTATTTACTAAAGTAATAATTGAAACACCTAAAGGTAGTTCTGTATCATTTTGTTTAGGTTCTCTTACAATATTAGAGTTATATTTTCTTTTTATGTTTTTTTTAGCTATGTTCTTTTTAATTAATTTATCTAAAGATTTATTAACAGGATTATTGATGGGGTTAAAAATTTCACTCTTTTTATTTCTCTTGTATTTGATGGTAATAGTTTTTGACTTATTAATTGAAATCTTCACCTCATTAGATCCAACCATAAAGTTTTAAAACCTCCTAATAAAATATTACTCTCTAAAGTAAACTGAAACTATCTTATTGTTTTGATAAACTCTATAAACTTCTTGTGCTCAATAGCAAAATTACCTGTTACAGTCTGGTTATCCATTACATCCTTTGTAACAACTGAACCTATTGAAATTCTTGCATCATTTCCTATACTTATTCCATTAGAAACACTTGCTGAAGCTCCAATCCAAACACCATCTTTAATTCTCACACGTCCTGCTATTAGAGAGCTTGCAACTATCATACATCTTTTTCCCATTTTCACATCATGTGCGATATGCACTAAATTATCAACTTTTGTATATTGACCAATTTCAGTATTTCCTTTAAAAACCCCCTTATCTATACAAGTGTTTGATTGAATTTCAACGTTGTCATGTATTTTGACTCCTCCCGCACTAAATACTGGAATAACTTCATCTGAAGTTCTTACAAATTGAAAACCTTCGCTCCCAATTACTGTCCCCGCTCTAATTACTACATTTTCACCAATTTCTACGTTATTAAGAATAGTTACATTAGCTTCTATTATTGTTTTTTTACCAATTGTGATATTACTTTCACCTATATTAGCTGAAGGATGTATTTTAGCACTTTTAGCTATTTTATTAGCTTTCTTTTCTCCGTAGAATCTTGTATTTTTAAATAAATAATTATGAAACTCAAAAAATAATTTTTTTGGATTAGCAGTTACACATATTCCAATATCTTTTTTATTATTTATTATTTTAGCAATATCCTTTACACATATCACACATGCAATATTACTATTAACTTCAAATTCATGCAAGTATTTCAAATCGTTTAAAAAAACTAACACCCTTTCATCAATATATTTATTGGATGTTAATCCAAGAGTATCAAAATAATCGTCTTTTATAATTTGGACTCCATCTGAGATATTACTTATTGAAGACAATAACATTTTATCCCCTCACTTAAAAATTTGTGACCTTAAACTTTTATATTTAACATATTTCATTTTGAAGATATACATTTTTCTTTTCTACGTAGAAAAAAATTATTTTTAATACCTTTCTATTCTTAAACCCTTAATTTATTATATGATATATAGAAATTTTAGTTCATTTGAGATTAATTACAATGTTCTAATAAATAATAAAAATATTATTGTAACTAATCTAAAAAAAGGATAATATTTTTAAAATTTCTACTAAATTTTTCTTAGTTTAAAATTACATTTTTTATTTATTATATTATGTTAATTCTCTCACCAATAAATACATGCTACTTCTAGTAACTATATTCTTGTATTATCATATATTAAACTAACAATAGATAGTTTAGTATTAGTTTTAAACATATAATTTCAAATCATATAACTATATGTATAAAAACGTATACATTTATGAAAGGAGAGTCTTCATGAATAAATTAAAAATATTAATACTCATTAGGAACTTTGGAAATAATTTGCCTAAACATAAGCATTTATTTGATTCTGTTACTGCTATAGAAGATTATGCAGACGTCGAGTATTGGTATAATGATGGCAATATATTTGATATATTGGATAAAATAAGTTTTAAACCCGATTTTATATATCATTATGACATGTCTTGGGGGTATGCTGTTGCACCGGAGATAACAGGTTTGGATAAAGTAAGCATACCAAAAGGATGTCTTGTGGGTGATGTACATTATTTACCACAGAAGAGAATAGAATATATCGAAAAGAACAACATTAACATAATATTTTCATTGAGTAAATATCCTTTCTTGAAAGTTTTTCCACAATATGAAAGTAAATTCAGATGGTTACCACATTCAATCAATGAGAATTATATCAAGGATTGGAAATTAGATAAAACAATTGATTTTTTGTTAATGGGACAATTATATTATGAAGACGAGAAGAATCCTCCAAAACAATTACCTCCAAAGGGGCGCTATAAATTTAGAGATACAGTTTTAGAGAGAATGAAACATGAAAAAGGATTTACTTTTCACCCACATCCAGGACATCGAGCAAAACCTTCAGAAAATCTTATTATAAATGAAAAATATGGATGTGAACTAAATAAATCTAAGATTTTTTTTACTTGTGGTAGTATTCTTAAAGGGCCTGTAAAAAAATTTTTCGAAGCTCCAGGATGCAAAACATTACTATTAGCAGAACCTAATAAAGATATTCTAGAGCTAGGTTTTAAAGATGGCATTAATTTTGTAGCCTGTGATGAAACTGATTTTTATGATAAAGCTATGTATTATATTAGAAATGATAAAGAAAGAAAACGTATTACTAATAATGGTTACAAATTTATACACACTTATCATACAGATAAAATAAGATCTCAACAATTTTTAAAATATATTAAAGATTACTTAGATAAAAATGAAGGGGGCTCTTGTAATGAAGGAGAAAATTAGATTTGCATTAATTGGCTGTGGAAGGATTTCTAAGAATCATTTTGAATCTATAAAAAATAATGAAGATTCTCAATTAGTTGCAGTTTGCGATGTTATAGAAGATAGAGCAAAAAAAGCTGGAGAAGAAAATGGTGTTCATTATTATACTTCATATAAAAAGATGTTAAAAAGAAATGATATAGATATAGTATCAATATGTACTCCAAGTGGCTTGCATCCAATACATGGAATTATGGCAGCAGAAAAAGGTTATCACGTATTATCTGAAAAGCCAATGGCAACAAACCTTATAATGGCAGATCGGTTAATAAAATCATGTGATAAAAACAATGTTAAATTATTTATAGTTTTACAAAATAGACTGAATAGTACATTACAACTTGTAAAGCAGGCTACTTCTAAAAATCTGTTTGGCAAGATTTATATGGTTACAGTAAATGTATTTTGGACTAGATTACAGGATTATTATGATCAAGCAGACTGGAGAGGTACGTGGAAGTTTGATGGAGGAGCTTTTATGAATCAAGCGACACATTATGTTGATATGATGTTATGGCTATTTGGCGATGTTAAAAAGGTATATGGAATAACTAAAACATTGTCTAGAAATATTGAGGGTGAAGATACAGGAAGTGCAATTATGGAGTTTGAAAATGGTGCTATTGGGAATATAAATGTTACTATGCTAACGTATCCTCAAAATTATGAAGGTAGTTTAACTATATTAGGCGAAAAAGGAACTGTAAGGATTGGAGGAATAGCTTTAAATAAAATAAAAAAGTGGAAATTTGAAGAAAATGATAAGGATATTAACTTATCAGAAGATGTAAATTATGATCCTCCAAATGTATATGGCTATGGACATTTAGAATATTATAAGAATGTAATTAATGCTTTAAAAAATAAAACAAATCCAGAAATAGATGGTAAAGAAGGTAGAAAGTCCTTGGCCTTAATTGAAGAAATTTATAATCAGAAAATGATATAAAAGTCTATTATTTATTAACACATCTCAAATTATTCTCTTAGATATTTTATCACTTATATAATGATTTTAATATTATGAAGTATAGAATAATAATAAATTATGGCATTTTAAGTTTTTATAGATAGTAGAGAAAATTTTATTGATTATAACAATTATTCCTATGTTAGGAGAGATGTGTGCTATGAAACTTATAGAACGTATAAAAAATAAAGAAGTGTCAGTGGCAGTTATAGGTATGGGATATGTAGGATTACCTCTTATGTTAAGAATAGCTGAAAGTGGCTTTAAGGTTACTGGAATAGATTTAGATATTAATAAAGTAAATATGATAAATCAAGGAAATTCATATATAGAGTATATTAATGACGAAGATATAAAAAGCCTAGTAACTAATAATAGATTAGATGTTAAAAATAATTATAATATCTTAGAAGAATATGATGTGATTATAATATGCGTTCCTACTCCAATTACAATTAATAATAAACCAGATTTAAGTTACGTTAAGCAAGCTATAGAAACTATTACTAATCATTTAAGAAGTAATCATCTAATAGTACTTGAAAGTACTACCTTCCCTGGTACCACTGATGAAATAATATTACCTATTTTAAGTCAAACTGAATTTAAAGTAGGTAAAGACTTTTTTCTAGGCTTTTCCCCTGAAAGAGTTGACCCTGGAAATATAAAATATGAAATAAAGAATACCTCAAAATTAGTAAGTGGAATTACTGAAAAGTGTACTAATTTAATATACACCTTTTATAGTCAATTTATTGATGATGTATATAAAACTTCAAACACAAAAATAGCAGAGATGTCTAAATTATTAGAAAATACCTTTAGAAACGTAAATATCGCTTTAGTAAATCAATTATCTCTTTTTTGCAATGTAGTAGGTATAGATGTATGGGAAGTTATTGAAGCAGCTTCTACAAAATCTTTTGGATATATGCCATTTTATCCAGGTCCTGGTATTGGTGGTCACTGCATTCCCATTGATCCTTTATATTTAACATGGAAAGCAAATGAGTATGATTTTTTATTTTCACTCGTTGAAATTTCAAATTATATCAATAATAATATGCCAAATATTGTTATTAATAGATTGAAAGATATTTTAAATAATTTTGGGAAAGCACTATCGGGGGCTAAAATTATGCTGCTTGGTATGTCATATAAAAAAAATATTTCTGATATTAGAGAATCTCCTGGATTAAAAATTTTCAAACAACTTCAAAAAAATGGAGCTTCTGTGATGTATAATGATCCCTTTGTGGATGAAATAGATATAGATAATAAAAAGCATATTTCTCAAAACCTCAATGAAAATATCTTAAATGATTGTGACTGTACTGTAATACTAACATCCCATAGCAGTTATGATTATAAGTGGATTTTAAAAAACTCAACAGCAGTATTTGACACGAGAAATGCGACTAAAGATATAAAACAATATAGAGAAAAGATTGTTAAACTTTAAGTATCCAAATTTTAATTAGTTACAAATAAAGGTATCCCATTAATTTGGAGATACCTTTATTTGTAACTAATTTTATTGTTTAAAATATTATATTCTATAAGGAATCTAGTTAGATAATGGTTTTTGGAGGTATTTGATGAAAAAGATAAAAATCTTAATTATTATAAAACAATTTGCAGATAAGTGGCCAAAACATAAACATAAATATGATATGATAACAGCCGTAGAAGAATTCGCTGAAGTTAAGTATTGGCATACAAGTGGTGATATTATTAATATATTAAAAGACATAAAGTTTATTCCAGACTTTATTCTTCACTATGATATTGAATGGAATTATTCTTATTCTCCTTTAATAACTGGATTGGACAAAGTAAATATACCAAAGGGATTTTATATACTTGATATACATTATTCTAAAAAAAATCGAATTAAATATTTTGGAAAAAACAAAATAGATTTAATATTTTCTGCTTCTAGATCCCCTTTTCTAAACGTTTTTCCACAATATAAAGATGAATTTCGTTGGATGCCTTTTTCAATAAACACTAACATTATTAAAGATTGGGGGTTAAATAAGGATATAGACTATCTTTTAATGGGTCAGTTTTATTATAAAGATAAAATAAATCCGCCTAAAAGACTTCCGCCAAAGGGCCGTTATATTTTTAGAGAATTTGTTTATAGTAAAATGAAAGAAAAAAAGGAATTTATCTTCCATCCTCACCCAGGGCATTATGCATTACCATCCAAAGATCTTATAGTAAATGAAAAATATGCACAGGAACTAAATAGGTCCAAAATGTTCTTTACTTGTGGTAGTATATTTAAAGCACCTGTAGCTAAATTTTTTGAAGCACCTGGTTGTAAAACACTTTTATTAGCTAAGCCTAATAAAGATATATTCAATCTTGGCTTTAAGGATGGAGTTAATTTCGTAGCTTGTGATGAATTCGACTTTTATGATAAAGCAATGTATTATATTAGGAACAAAAAAGAGAGAGAACGTATTACTAACAATGGTTATAAACTTATACACAATTATCATACAAATAGAGTAAGAGCTCAGCAATTCATAAAATATATTGATGATTTTTTATGTAATAAGTAAAAATCTATTATAGATATTTTTAAAATGGGGGTATTATTGATGCAAATTCCTTTATTAAATCTCAAAAGACAGACTAAAATATTGAACGATGAAATAATAAAAGCATTAGATAAAGTAATATCAGATACTAATTTTATTATGGGGACAGAAGTAGAAGGTTTTGAACAAGAAATTGCAGATTTTTTAGACTGTAAATATGCTATTTCATGTGCAAATGGTACTGATGCCCTGATTCTATCACTTGAATCTCTTGGTATTACTAAAGGTGATGAAGTAATTACTACTCCATTTACTTTTTTTGCAACTGCAGAAGCAATATCAAGAGTAGGTGCAACTCCAATTTTTATAGACGTTAGAAGAGATACCTATAATATAGATCCTTATCAAATAAAAAAACATTTAACATCAAAAACAAAGGCTATATTGCCTGTTCATATATTTGGTCAACCAGCTGATATGGATAAAGTAATGGACATTGCAAAACAAAATAACTTATATGTAATAGAAGATGCTTGCCAAGCGATTGGTGCAAAATATAAGGATAGAAAAGTTGGTGGTATAGGCGATATTGGTTGCTTTTCATTTTATCCCACAAAAAACTTAGGAGCATTCGGAGATGGTGGAATGATAACAACTAATGAAAAAAGATTAGCTTTAATACTAAAAGGGTTACGTGTGCATGGTAGTGGTAATTCAGGCAGAAAAGCATATAATGTTATCAATGGTTTGAGTGATAATGAACTCAAATTTAAAGAAACTAAATATAAAAATAAAACAGTATCTCAAAGTTCAAAATATTACAATTATTTGATAGGTTATAACTCAAGACTTGATGAAATTCAAGCAAGTATTCTCAGAATTAAATTAAAGTATTTAGATATATGGAATCAAAAAAGAAAAGAAATTGCAATGTATTATAATGAAAAACTTAAAAATACCTCCTTAACAATACCATACGTATCACAAGATGTAAAAAGTGTATATCATTTATTCGTTGTTCAGTCTAATAAAAGAGAGAAAATGATTAATTTCTTAAATGAAAAAGAAATTTCTACGGGCAGATATTATCCTACTTCTCTTCATCTACAGAAAGCGTATCATGATTTAAATTATAATGTAGGAGATTTGAAAAATGCTGAGTATCTTTCAAAACGAACATTTGCACTGCCTTTATACCCAGAGCTAAGCAGAGAAGAACAGAATTATATAATTGAAGCAATTTATGAATTTGATAAAAAATATTAATTTATAAAAAATTATTTTTAGGATTTTCGTATATGATAGTGTTCTATAGTTAGTATGAGATCTAAAGGCATAAGAAAATTAAGGTTCATTTACTATTAAATTGCATATAACTTATTGCAGAAACTATTGCTTTAAATTCAAGTAAGTGTGTTAATAAATCTGAATATATCTTTTTAAAAAACTCATTTCTTATTATCTTTAGCTCTATGGTCTTTTTTAGTTTATAAAAAATAATTATATCTACTGATGAATTCATGAAAGAAACATATAAAGGAAATATTTTAAATGAAGGTCTTTTATTAGGTATAGTATATATTATGAACCTTTTTTTATTTAATTTCATAATATATACTATACCTAATAAAAGGGTGATGGATATGTTAATGACTCTCTGTATGCTTATAATATATGTTTTTTTTATTTATGGTGTTATAGAATTTTTTAAAAAAGTTTATCTTGATTTTAATATTTCAAATAACAAAAAAAAAGAAAGAGAAATACAAATATTAATAGAAGATATAGAGGATTTAGAATATACAATAAGAACACTAAAATCTAACTTTCAACATATAATTGTAATAGTAAAGGAAGATAATAAAGAGACTATAGAAATACTTGAAACACTTAAAAAAAACATATCCATAGATATTAAATATCTCAAAGATTTAAAAGAAGTTAAAAAGTCATTGTAGACTTTTTAACTTTTTTAGTGTATAAGAAAGTATAATTATTTGATATAATGAAATACATAAAGTTTCTGAATATAGTTATTTTGGAGGGGAAAATGAAAAAATATATATCTATTGTTGTTTTATCAATTATAATTATGGGTTTAATTGTTACGATAAACAACAAATTTTCTTCAATACATAGGAAAACAGAAAAACTAAAAGCTCCAGTAATAAACATACATAATGATGAAAAATTAGAATTAGACGGTATTTCTCTATACTCAGAAGTTAATTCTAATGAGTTATTTATACATACTTATAAAATTAAAAAGGAAGATAAAATTTTATCTTTGCCAATTTCTTATGAAACAAACATAGCTAAATTTATTTTACGTGCTAAAAAAGAAAATATTGTGATTGCTGAACATAAGTTTACTATGGATAGATCATATATTGGTAGTGAAAAAACATATGATATTTATTTAAAACAAAAAAATGGGAAAATATATTTTGAGCGTTAAAAAGACTATTTAAATACACAACTTGTATAATAAAGCTTATATCTTACTTTGCTTAGTAATTTAAGATATAGGCTAAATTTATTTTTAAGTGAATAAATTTTTACGAAAGTTTTTAAAAGATATTATTTTAGTATGTTCATTTTAAATTTAAAATAAGTCTAAATGTATAGTAAGAAGTAAAAGGATTGTAAGTATAGATATTAAGAATATATGTTATAATGTAAAAAAAAGCGAAGCGGAGGGTTACTTTTGGTCACTGTAGAGGGTACCGTTGAAGAAATAATATTTCAAAACGAAAGTAATGGTTATACAGTTGCAATATTAGAAACTAGTGATGATGTGGTTACTATAGTTGGTATAATACCAATTTTAAATATAGGTGAAACACTTAAGATAGAAGGTGAGTGGGAAAGACATCCTAATTATGGTCAGCAACTAAAGGTAGAAACATATTCTATGGTAGTGCCTGCAACACTAAATGGAATAGTAAAATATTTATCATCAGGAATGATACCAGGGATAGGACCTAAAACTGCTGAAAAGATAGTTGAAAAGTTTGGAAAGGATTCTTTAGATATATTACAATATAATCCCCATAAGCTTAAGGTTATAGAGGGAATAGGTGAAAAAAAGGCTGAAAAGGTAGCAGAAGCATTTCATGAACAAAGAGAACTTAGGGATGTAATGATATTTTTACAAAGCTATGGCATAAGTGCAAATTATGGTATAAAAATATATAAAAAATATGGGGATGAAACCATAAAAAAAGTAAAGGAAAATCCCTATAGACTTACAGAAGACGTTTTTGGTATAGGATTTAAAATGGCAGATAAAATAGCTCAAAATATGGGGATAAATTTTAATTCTAAATATAGAGTTAATGCGGGTATAAAGTATGTATTAATGGATTTTTCTTCTTCAGGTCATACTTATGTACCTAAAGAACAACTTATAAAAAAGGCAGAGGAACTTCTAGAATTAAAAAAGGAAGCAGTAGAAGATGGACTTAGTAATTTAGCTTTAAAACATGATATTAAGCTTGAAAATATAGATGGTGAAATATGCGTATATTATATGCCCTTTTTCTATGCTGAAACCAGTGTAAGTCAAAAGATATTAGAACTTTCTAATGCTGAAGTTAATGGTATAGACATAGAAACAGAAATAGAAGTTAAGGAATTAGAAAAAGAAAATAATATAGAATTTGCAAAAAAACAAAAACAGGCAATAATGGAGGCTATAAATACAGGGGTTTTAATTATTACAGGGGGACCAGGAACAGGGAAAACAACAACTATTAATAGTATAATTAAAATACTTGAAAAAAAGGATTTAGAAATATCTCTAGCAGCCCCTACTGGTAGAGCTGCAAAAAGGATGAGTGAAGCCACAGGTAAGGAAGCTAAAACAATACATAGAATGCTTGAGTATAGCTTTATTGATGATGAAAATGGGATGGATTTTGGAAAAGGTGATGGTGAACCCTTAGATACTGATGTAGTTATCATTGATGAGGTTTCTATGGTTGATATATTACTTATGAATAGTTTATTAAAAGCTATACAACCAGGGACTAGACTAATATTAGTAGGAGATGTAGATCAGCTCCCTTCTGTTGGGCCTGGTAATGTATTAAGAGATATTATAGATAGTAAAATGATAAAAGTTGTTATGTTAGATGAAATATTTAGACAAGCAAAGGAAAGTATGATAGTTGTAAATGCCCATAGAATAAATAAAGGGAAATTACCGAAATTAAATGTTAAGGATAAAGATTTTTTCTTTATGGAAAGAAGAAATGGAACGGATATAACAAAAACTGTTTTAAGTTTATGCAAGGAAAGACTACCTAACTTTAATGATTATGACCCATTAAAGGATATGCAAGTTTTAACTCCAATGAAAAAGGGAGAAACAGGTGTAATAGCACTAAATAAAAAGTTACAAGAAACTTTAAATCCAAAGGAATCTTTTAAAAATGAAAGAGAAAATGGAGATGATATTTTTAGGGTTGGGGATAAGGTGATGCAAATTAAAAACAATTATAAAACTAAGTGGAAGTCTATAGAAACAAATGAAGAAGGAGAAGGGGTATTTAATGGAGACTTTGGATATATTACAGATATAGACAATGAAGAAAGTGAGATAACAGTTCTATTTGATGATATAAAAAGTGTTGTATATCCCTTTAATCAAACAGATGAACTTAGATTAGCATATGCTACAACTATACATAAAAGTCAGGGAAGTGAATTTCCCGTAGTGATTATACCAATTAATTGGGGACCTCCTATGCTTTTAACTAGAAACTTATTATATACAGCTGTTACTAGAGCAAAGGAGTTAGTAGTTTTAGTAGGGATGCAGAAGTATTTAAATATGATGGTAAGAAATAATAGAATAACAAAAAGGTATTCAGGACTTAATAAAAGACTAATAAACGTATTGGAATTTTTTGATAAATAGTATATAGAAAAATAAAAGTGGAAATAATTATAATAAACTAAAGCCATCGACTCATGTCGATGGCTTTATATCTAGTGGAGGATAAATGGGTTTAATAAAATATTTAAAAAGTTTTTTAGATTTAATTTTTCCTGAGAAATATATCTGTTTTATATGTGATAAATATGATGAGTCTATAAGTATGCATATATGTGATGATTGTCTAGAAAGCTTTGAGTATGTAATAGATGGGTGTAAAATCTGTGGGAAACCTTTTTATGAGCTTTCTGAAATATGTGATGGATGTAAAGAAAGTAATCGTTATTTTTATAAAGCGACAGCTGTTTTTGAGTATAATAACTCTATTAAAAAAGCTATATATAAATATAAGTATTATAAAAGATCATATATGTATAAAGCATTTGGAGAATTAATGCTTAATTTATTAAAGGCAAATCATCTAGAGGATATAGATTATATTGTAGCTGTACCTTTACATAAAACAAAAGAATTAAAAAGAGGATTTAATCAAGCATATTTACTGGCTAAATATATTTCAGAAAAGACATTTATACCCTTAGATAAAAGTCTTTTAAGAATTAAAAAAACAGTTGTACAAAATAATTTAAAAAGTATACAAAGACATAATAATATTAAGGGAGCATTTAGCTTAAAGAAGAATAATTTAAAGGATAAAAATATATTGTTAATAGATGATATTTTAACTACTGGTGCTACTGCAGATGAATGTTCAAAGACCCTTTTAAATGGAGGTGTAAAAAGAGTATATGTTCTCACTTTAGCTACGACAAGGTATAATTAACTGTTTATTAACATATTTATCAACATATTGTGGGTTACTTTCTTAATATACACAATGAAAATTATAAATATAATTGTATTAATATTCAATAAATTGTCGATATTAATAAAAAAAATTAAAATTAACATCAAATAACAGGATATTCACATGACTTTCCACAGTCAAATGTGTATCAAACAACAGTTTTCCACAGAGTTATTCACATTATCCACATATTTGACTTGTGTTTATCCACAAAAACATCAAAGGGAGCCTGTGGATATATTTATACATTGATTTGTATAATGATTTGAAAAATATGTATTATATTAAGAGAAAATATCATAAGAGGTTACGTTAAAGTAAATACCTTAAGAACTAAGGGTTTAATAAAAGTGTAAGTTTTAATAATTTCAAATTCAATTATATAAAAAAGGTAATGTAGAAATATGACTTTTAAATTAGATGTTTTTTTTATTTTACTATGGGTATCATATATTATATAGATATTAAGAAATTAACTTATAGTTAAAATTACTAAATGTTTTGAAAATTTAAAGGATAAAAGTAACTTTTGTAGAATATTTATATATAGGAAGATATTTTACTTATGATTAAAATTTTAATTGATAAATCAATTTATCAATTAAATTTCATAGATTGAAGGGAGTTGTTGTTTATGAAAATTATAGTAAGTGGTAAGAACATGCAAGTTACAAATGCACTAAAAGATACTGCAATTAAAAAGTTAGGAAAGTTAGATAAGTATTTTCACAAAGATGTAGAAGCAGAAGTAACAATGAGTGTTGAAAAGGATAGACAGATTTTAGAGGTAACTATTCCCTTTGCAGGAACAATTTTAAGAGCTGAAGAAGCTACATCTGATATGTATGCTTCAATTGACAAAGCAGTTGATATATTAGAAAGACAAGTTAAAAAGCATAAAACAAAGTTAGAAAAAAGACATCGCGGTTCTGAAACTATTAGATTTGAAAATATTCCTTCTATGAGGGAAGAAAAAGAGGATGATGAACCCAAAATAGTTAAAACTAAGAAATTTGCAATGAAGCCAATGGACGAAGAAGAAGCTGTTTTACAAATGGAGCTTTTAGGACATAATTTCTTTGTATTTACCAATGGAGAAACAGAAGAGGTAAATGTTGTTTATAAAAGAAAAGATGGAGATTATGGTTTAATAGAACCAGAGATATAAAATAGACTTTTAAGCCCACGATATTAATCGTGGGTTTTTTATGTCTAAATTGAAGGAATTTTCAAAAATTTATAGAAATATTACAAATGAATGCTTATACTTATGAAGGGAGATGGTTTTATGATATGGACCTTTTTAGTTTTATCAGTTGTAGTAGGACTTATTAGAGGTGGAAAAATATCAAGACTTAGTGGATTAAAGTTTCAAAGTTTATGGTTATTTATTTTAGCCTTAGCTATACAAGCTGTAATTATATTATTTGGTGTTAATACTGATTCTATTGTTTTAGAATATATTAAGGAATTATATGTCGCTTCATATGCACTTTTATTTATTGGTATAATATTAAACATAAAAATAAGGTCTTTAATAGTAATAGCTTTAGGGGCTATATCTAATATATTAGTTTTTGCAGTAAATAAAGGTAAAATACCTATATCTATGGAAGGATTAAAATTAGCTGGATATAATGATTTAATTGAACTATTAAAAAATGGTGAAATTGCTTTATATACCCCTTTGACAAGTGATACTAAATATGCTTATTTATCTAAACTTATTACGATACAAAAGCCATATCCCTTTCCGCAAGTATTAAGTATAGGCGATGTAATAATAGCTTTAGGACTTTTTATATTTATACAAAGTGTTATGCTTAATCCAAATTTAACTAAGAGTAATATGCTGAAATTTGGTTATAAAAATAAATTTTAGATAAAAAAGTTTAGGCGCAATTTACTTTATATAATATATGCTTAGATAGTTTTAAAAGTGTAATCTAGAAATGATTTTATTATAAAAGTATAATAGTTAAAAAGAGGCTTTATTACAATGATTTTTAAAACCATTGTAATAAAGCCTCTTTTTTAGATAGTTGAAATAATATATATTATTTAATTTTCTTAAAGTTTTTCTAAACTTGCATGGGAAATATCCCAATGAATATCTTTTATATATTTTTCGACCTGTTTTTTTTCTCTTTTTTTAAATAAATCTACTATGTTTTCATGTTCTTTATTTGTAGCTTTAAGTATTTCAGATATAGAATCCTCTTTCTTATCTTCAGAATATGAATGTTTTATAAAATTTCTTCTTAATTGATTAATTACACGTATAAGTTCTTCATTGTTGCATTTATTGATGTAGATGTCGTGGAAGTTTGTCTGCAATTTATTATATAACTTACAATCCTTATCTTCGATAGCTTTATAAATATTTTTTATTTCCTTCTGCATTTTTTTTATATCCTCATCAGTAATATAGTCTATAGCTAACGAAGCTGCTAACCCATCAAGGGTACCAATTAAAGTATATAGCTCTTTAGCTTTCTTATCATCGATAGGTTTTACAATGAATCCTCTTCTTGGTATTTTTTCTAAGTATCCTTCAGTAGCTAATTGTATTAATGCTTCCCGTACTGGGGTTCTACTAATTTGAAGATTTTCTTGAATCATTTTTTCATTAATTTTTTCATTAGCAACTAAAGTCCCATCATTTATTTTTTCTTGTATAAAATTATATACGTGATCTTTTAAAGATAAATATGTAGTCATCTTATTCCTCCTTATGACTATTATACTATATACAAAATATTTTAAAAGAAAATACAACTTATTTTAAAATATTCAAAAAATTCTTTACTTTTACCAAATATTATCATATCATATTATATATAAAGTATTATATATTAAATATAATATATTGTATACAAAAAGGGGGTAGTCATGAAATATTTTTGTGAGTCAATGGTAAAACCAATTAAAAGTATTTTGTTAAAGCATCCTAGAAATGTTTTTATAAGTCAGGAAAATTTAAATAAGAGTTATGAAAAGTATAATTATGTTAAATGTCCTGATTATAAAAAAGTTCTTAAGGAATATGAATCTTTTGAAAAAATAATTAAAGACAATGTAGAAAATGTATTTTATTTACCTAAAGATAATAATACTGGTTTAGATTCAATTTATACTCATGATACTGCTAAGATAACGAAGAAAGGTGCAATATATTTTAATATGGGAAAGCCTTTAAGAAGGGGTGAACCTAACACAACAAGAAAATATTTAGAATCATTAGGGATTCCAACTCTTGGTTTTATTCAAGGGGATGGGAGAATGGAAGGAGGAGATGTAGTCTGGTTAGATGAAAAAACTGTAGCCATAGGTAGAGGTTATAGAACTAATTATGAGGGGATTAGACAATTTAAAGAATTAGTTAAAGATTTTATAGATGAAATTATAGTGGTTCCTTTACCCCATGCAGAGGGTAAGGATGAATGCCTACATTTGATGAGTTTAATTAGTATGGTAGATAAGGATTTAGCTGTAGTATATTCTAGATATATGCCTGTGTTTTTTAGAGAATATCTACAAAAGAGAGGAATTAAATTGCTTGAAGTAAATGAAAAAGAATATGAATATTTAGGATCTAATGTACTAGCTTTAGCTCCAAGGAAATGTTTACTTATTAAGGGTAATCCTAATATTAAAGAAAAACTTACTAAATTTAAAGTTAAGGTTTATGAGTATGAAGGGTATGATCTTTCTTACTTAGGAACAGGGGGACCAACTTGTTTAACCATGCCTCTACATAGAGAATAAATGTTTAAGACAAGTGAGGGATTATTATGAAAAATATGTTCTTAAATGATATTGATATAGAAATCAAAGATATTTTTTATTCTTATATAAAAATTAAAAGTTATACTTCAACTAAAAATGAAAATGATGCATCGAATTTTTTAATTAATTTTTTTAAAAGTATTGATTATTTTAAAGAAAACCCTCAACTATATGGCCTCTTTCCAATAGAAGATGATAACCTTAATAGATCTGTATCCTGGGCTATGGTAAAGGGGAAAGGACCTGATACTGTTGTATTAATTCATCATAATGACATTGTAGGTATTGAAGATTTTAAAAACTTTAAACCCTATGCATATGACCCTTGTAATCTTGAAAAACAATTATTTAATTATAAGGATAATTTATTAGATGAAGCTAAAAAGGATCTATTAAGTGGAGAATATATTTTTGGTAGAGGCACTGCAGATATGAAAGCAGGTGGTTCAATACAGCTTGCATTATTAAAAAGATATTCTTCTATTAAAAATATAAAAGGAAATGTAATAATATTAAGTGTTCCTGATGAGGAAAATACATCAGCTGGTATGAGATCAGGAGTATTACTTCTTGATAAATTAAGAAAAAAATATAACTTAGATTATAAGTTAATGATAAATTCAGAGCCCCATCAAAGAGTGGATAAAAATATTGGAGTTTTATCAGAAGGTTCTGTAGGAAAAATAATGCCCTTTGTATATGTTAGAGGATCATTATCCCATGCAGGAAAGGTATTTGAAGGGCTTAATCCATTAAATATTTTAAGTGAAATAGTAAGAAAAATAGAGCTTAATATTAAATTAATAGATTCTATTAAAGGAGAATCTTCACCACCGCCTACTTGGCTATATTTAAAGGATAGAAAAAAACATTATGATGTATCTATGCCACTAAGCGTTGGAGGATGTTTTAGTATTTTAACATTAAATAAAAGTCCCGATAAAGTACTAAGGGATGTAAAAAATATATGTTTAGATTCTTTTAAAAATATAGTAACTCAAATGAATGAAATATATAAATTATATAACAAAACTTGTGAAGATTTACCATGGGAAGCAAAAGTGGTTACATTTAGAGAATTATATAAGGAAGCTTATAAGGATTGTGGAGAGAATTTCACCATAGATTATGATAGATTACTTGAAAAAGTTATAAAAAAAATAAAATCCAATGAAATATCTATGATTGAAGGGAATTTAGAGTTAGTAGATTTAATCTTTGATTATATAAAAGATTTGTCACCAAAAGTAGTAATAGGTTTAGTACCCCCTTATTATCCAAATGTATCAAATATATACTTCGATAGTTTAGATGATAATATTAAAAATCTTTCAAAAGACATACAAACATATGCAAAAGAAGTATTTAACCAAGAATATACAAAGGAAAATTTTTATACAGGTATTTCTGATTTAAGCTATTCTTCAATAAAAAATAGAAAATCAATAGAAGAAAGTTTAATAGGAAACATGGCTTTTTTTGATAAATATTATACTATACCTTTAAAGGTAATAGAAAAAAATTCAATGCCTTGTATAAATATAGGACCTTGGGGTAAAGATTTTCACAAATTAACAGAAAGAGTTCTAAAGGAAGACCTTTTTAATAGAACACCAAATTTATTAAATTATGCTATATCAAAAACATTGAAATGGTAATTATATTTAAAAAATAAAATTATATGGAGGGGTTTATATGTTTAAAAATGTAATAGTAAGAAAGCCAAGCAAAAATATGGTGGAGGGTATTACCTCTGCACCAGAACTAGGAAAACCAGATTATAAACTAGCTTTAAAACAACATGAAGATTATATTAATGCTTTAAAATCCTGTGGAGTAGAAGTAACTAAATTAGAGGAAGATGATAGATATCCTGATTCATGCTTTGTAGAGGATGTTGCAGTACTTACAAGAAAATGTGCTATTATAACAAATCCTGGAGCTTTAAGTAGAAAGGGAGAAGAAAAGGAAATTATAGAGACAATTAAAAAATTTTATAAAGAAGATAAAATAGAATACATAAAAGGTTCAGCAACTTTAGAAGGTGGAGATGTAATGATGGTAGGGGATCACTTCTATGTTGGATTATCAGATAGAACTAATAAAGAGGGAATAAATCAGTTTATAAGTATTCTTAAGAAATATGGATTAACAGGCTCGGCAGTTGAAATGAAAGAATTTTTACATTTGAAAACAGGGGTTGCCTATTTAGAGAATAATAACATGTTAGTATCTGGTGAGTTTGTGGATCATCCTGATTTTAAAAAGTATAATAAAATAGTAATAGATGAAGAGGATCAGTATTCAGCAAATAGTATTTGGGTAAATGACAAAGTATTAGTTCCTAAGGGTTATGAAAAGACTAAAAAAGCAATAGAAAATGCAGGTTATGAAGTAATAGTGGTAGATACATCTGAATATAGAAAGCTAGATGGAGGTTTAAGTTGTTTATCATTAAGATTTTAAGTAAAAATATAGGGGCTTAATTAGCTCCTATATAGTTTAATATCTTCCAGTTAATTATCAGAATAGTTAGTATATTTTAATATAAAAGGGGAGGATTATTTATGGCTTTGTTAGAAACTATAGTTTATGACTATTTATGGGGGTTACCATTAATTATTTTAGTTTTAGTTGCAGGAATATATTTCACTATAAATACTAAGTTTTATCAATTTAGAAAATTTAAGCATTCAGCAAAGACAACTTTTAGTAATCTTAAAAGTGATGGCGAAGATGGAGAAGGAGTTATATCACCCTTTGAGGCTCTTAGTGTAGCATTAGGGGCAACAATAGGTGTAGGAAATATTGGTGGTGTGGCCACTGCAATTGCATTTGGGGGTCCTGGAGCTATATTTTGGTTATGGGTTGCTGGTCTTTTAGGTCCGATTATAAAAATGGCTGAGATTACTCTAGCAGTACATTATCGCTCAAGGGATAAAAAAAATGAAACATATGGTGGACCAACTTATTATATATCTAGGGGATTAGGAAAGGAGAGAAATCTTAAGAAATTATCAAAGGTATTAAACTTTATTTTCATATGTGGTTTCGCAACTGGATTCTTTCTTACGGTACAAAATTATACGATATCAGAAGCCATTGCAACTACTTTTGATATAAATATGATTTTAGTAAGTGCTGTATTTACTCTATTATTATATATAATTATTGCTGGAGGATTAAGCTCTCTTGCTAGATATGCAGCTAAAATAGTTCCTTTTATGGTTGTTTTTTATTTGGCAGCTGGATTATTTATTATATTTAAAAATATAGATATGATACCAGAGTCATTAAGATTAATATTTACTAGTGCTTTTAATGGAACCGCAGCTACTGGAGGGTTTATTGGAGCTACTGTAGCACAAGCAATAAAAGTAGGTATGTCAAGGGCTGTGTTTAGTAATGAAGCCGGATGGGGATCATCACCTATGATTCATGCATCTGCAAAAACTGACCATCCAGTAAGGCAAGGATTATTAGGGATATTTGAAGTTTTTATGGATACGATAGTTGTACTTACAATTACAGCTTTAGTAATCATGGTAACAGGAGAATGGAGTTCTGGTCTTGATGGAGCGGCTTTAAGTTTAAGTGCATTTGAAACTGGAATTGGACAAGTAGGTAGGGTAATATTAACAATAGGTATATTTTTATTTGGATTAACTACAGTTTCAGGTATATATGCACAGATCGAAGTATTACTTAGGTATTTACTAGGAAATAAATCTAAAAAGAAAGAAAAAATTCTAACAGTTTATAAATGGTTATATCCTTTACCAGGTTTTATAATGGTAGTAGTGGCTGTATATCATGGTATGCCAGGAACACAAGTATGGTTATTTGCTGATATGTCTACGGCTTTACCTATATTTGCAAATATTGTAGCACTATTATTATTAAGTCCTAAATTCATAGAATTATTAAAGGATTATCATGCTAGATATATTAAAAAGAAAGATGTTGATGAGAATTTTAAAGTTTTTTATGAAGAAAAAAATATAAAAAAGATATAAAAGCTGATTTTAAAAGAACTTAAGATTAAAGGTGGGTATTCTTAGAATATCCACTTTTTTTAATAATAGTATTTTTTATAATTAGTGGACTTATTAGATTCAGATGGGTTTATTATAGTATTTTAAATAGAAACTAATTTACACATCTTGTAAGTTAGTTAGTATAATGATAAAATATTATGATAGGATGAACCATATACTTGAAGGGTGGTAGAATATGAAAAAATTTTTTGAAAAATTGTTTGGATCCTATAGTTCTAGAGAAATAAAAAGATTAAATCCTATTATTGAAAAAATAGAATCCTATGAAGACGAAATAAGTAAGTTATCAGATGATGAATTGACAAATAAAACAGAAGAATTTAAAAATAGAATTAATAATGGAGAAACTTTAGATGACATATTACCAGAAGCTTATGCTGTAGTAAGGGAAGCAGCAGTAAGAGTACTTGGAATGAAACACTATAGAGTTCAGTTAATAGGTGGTATAACTCTACATCAAGGAAGAACAGCAGAGATGAAAACAGGAGAAGGTAAAACTTTAGCAGCAACACTACCTGTTTATCTTAATGCTCTAACTGAAAAAGGAGTTCACGTTATAACGGTTAATGATTATTTAGCACAAAGAGATAAGGAATGGATGGGTAAAATATATGAATTTTTAGGCCTATCAGTTGGATGTATAGTACATGGTATGGATAATGAAGAACGAAAAAAAGCATATAATTGTGACATAACATATGGAACTAATAATGAATTTGGATTTGATTATCTTAGAGATAATATGGTCATATATAAAAAGGAAATGGTTCAAAGAGAACTTAATTATTGTATTATAGATGAGGTTGACAGTATTTTAATAGATGAAGCGAGAACCCCTTTAATCATTTCAGGTTCAGGAGATAAGTCAACTAGCCTTTATTTTGCAGCTAATTCCTTTGCAAAGACACTTACAGGTAGAATTAAAGACCCTGATGAAGATACAAAACGGGATAAATTTAGTAGAGAAATGAAAGTTGAAACAGTAGATTATACAGTGGATGAAAAGGCTAAAAGTGTTATTTTATCTGAAAAGGGAGTTAAAAAGGCTGAAAGCTTTTTTAATGTGGAAAATTTAGCAGATCCTAAAAATATGCAGATATCCCATCATATAAATCAAGCATTAAAGGCCCATAATTTAATGCATAGAGATAAAGATTATGTAATAAAGGATGGAGAAGTTGTTATAGTTGATGATTTTACAGGAAGATTAATGTTTGGAAGAAGATATAGTGATGGATTACATCAAGCAATAGAAGCAAAGGAAGGCTTAGATGTTAGAAGAGAATCAAAGACTTTAGCAACAATAACATTTCAAAATTATTTTAGAATGTATAATAAATTAGCGGGTATGACAGGTACAGCTAAAACAGAGGAAGAAGAATTTAAACATATATATGGTATGGATGTTATAGAAATACCAACAAATGAACCGGTTATAAGAAAAGACCATCCAGATATAGTGTATAAAAATATAGAAGGTAAATTTAAAGCTGTAGTTGAAGAAATAAAAGAAAGATATGAAATAGGTCAGCCTGTGTTAGTTGGTACTATTTCTATAGAAAATTCAGAAATACTTAGTAAGATGCTTAAAAAAGAAGGTATTACCCATGAAGTTTTAAATGCAAAGCATCATGAAAGAGAAGCTGAGATTGTTGCCCAAGCAGGTAGATATAAAGCAGTAACCATTGCAACAAATATGGCCGGACGTGGTACAGATATTGTACTTGGTGGTAATCCTGATTTTATGGCTAAGAGTGAAATGAAGAAAAAAGGCTATGATGAACATATGATAGCACTTTCAGATAGTCATGCTAAAACAGATGATGAAGAAATACTAAAGGCTAGAGAAACTTATAGAAAGTTACTTAAAAAATATAAAGAAGAAACTAAGGATGAAAATAAAAAGGTTATTAATGCAGGTGGACTTCATATTATAGGTACTGAAAGACATGAGTCAAGACGTATAGATAATCAGTTAAGGGGTAGAAGTGGACGTCAAGGAGACCCTGGTTCATCTAAATTTTATATTTCTTTAGAAGATGATTTAATGAGGCTATTTGGAAGTGATAAAATTAAATCAATGGTTGATAATCTAGGAATGCCAGAGGATGAACCATTAGAGCATAAGATATTATCTAGATCTATAGAAAGTGCTCAAAGTAAAGTTGAAGGAAGAAACTTTGGAATAAGAAAGCATGTTTTACAGTATGATGATGTTATGAATAAACAAAGAAAGGTTATATACGAAGAAAGAAGAAAAGTTTTAGAAGGAGAAAACTTAAAGGATTATATCTATTCAATGGTTGAAAAATCAATAGATGATGTTATTGAACTTTACACTGCAGGAATTAAGTATCCTGAAGATTGGAATATTAAAGATATAGAAAAGTATTTATCGAATATATTCCTGCCAGAGAATGGATTAAACATTGAAGATAAAGAATCTTTAACTAAGGAAAAGCTAAAAGAAATGCTACTAAATATTGCTAAAGATAAATATGAAGAAAAGGAAAAGGAAGTTGGTAAAGATCAGTTAAGGGAATTAGAAAGAGTTATTCTTTTAAGAGTTGTTGATACAAAATGGATGGATCATATAGATGCTATGCAACAACTTAAACAGGGTATAGGACTTAGAGCGATGGGGAATGAAGACCCAGTTCGTGCATATCAAACTGAAGGCTTTGATATGTTTGAAGAAATGATAAAAAATATCCAAGAAGATACTCTAAAATACTTATATAACTTACAAACAGAAGAAAAATTAGAAAGAAAAAGAGTAGCTAAAGTAACAGGGGCTAGCCACGGAGATGAAAAACCAAAGCAAAAGACAGTTGTTAAGGGTAAAAAGGTAGGCAGAAACGATCCATGTCCTTGTGGAAGTGGCAAGAAATATAAAAAGTGCTGTGGCAGAAATTAAAAGAGTGGAGTGATATTTTGTTAGAATTAGAATCATTTAAAAATAAAATATCTAAGTTTAGGGAGGATATTAAAGAAATAGGTGTCTCTCTTTGACATAGAAAAACTTAGAGAAAAATCAGAGGAATATGATGAAAAGATGTCAGAACCTAACTTTTGGGATAATCCTAATAAAGCACAAGAAATAGTTAAAGAAGCAAACGATATAAAATTAAAAATAAAGGCTTTTGAAAAATTAAAAGAAGACTTTGAAGAGTTAGAGGTATTAATAGAACTATCAGAAGAAGAAAATGATGATTCAGTAATAGATGAGATAGATAAAAATACTAAGGATATAGAAAAAAGAATAGATAAGTTAAGAATTAGTACTCTTTTAGATGGGGATTATGATGAAAATAATGCCATACTTTCTATCAACTCAGGAGCAGGAGGCTTAGAAGCACAGGATTGGGCTGAAATGCTTCTAAGAATGTATAAAAGATGGTCTGAAAGAAAAGGATTTGGAGTTGATACATTAGATATTCTTCCTGATACTGAAGGAGGAATAAAAAGTGTAACTTTAAGAATAAAGGGCATAAATGCCTATGGATATTTAAAGTGTGAAAAGGGAGTTCATAGACTTGTAAGAATATCACCCTTTGATTCCTCGGGAAGAAGACATACATCCTTTGCATCTGTAGATGTAACCCCAGAGTTAGATGATGATATAGATATTAATATAAATAATAGTGATATAAGGATAGATACCTATAGGGCAAGTGGTGCTGGAGGTCAGCATGTAAATACTACTGATTCAGCTATAAGAATTACCCATTTACCTACAGGAGTTGTAGTACAATGTCAAAATGAAAGATCTCAACATAATAATAAAGTTACTGCAATGAAAATGTTAAAAGCAAAGCTTGTAGAATTAAAAGAAAGGGAGCAAAAGGAAGAAATAGAAGATTTGCAAGGGGAATATAATCAAATATCCTGGGGCTCTCAAATACGTTCCTATGTTTTTCATCCATATAATATGATAAAAGACCATAGAACAGATACTGAAGTAGGAAATACTTCAGCTGTGATGGATGGAGATATTGATATTTTTATAAATGAATATTTGAAAAAGCAAAAGAGCTAGGATTTTTTCCTAGCTCTTAAAATTTATATATTAAATAGTAATAAATATTTCCTTTAGATTTAGTTATTACAATTTCACAATATAAAAGGAAATTGAAGAAAATTGTAGAATTATATAAATGAGGAGAAATAATATGACATAATTTATTTACTAGGATGGGGGAGATAGTATGGGGAAAAAAGATAAAAGCAAAAAAATGAAAAATCAGAAAGTTTCTAAAGTTAAAAAAAGATTTAAAAAGAAAAAGGAAAAATTAAATTCAAAGCGTAAAATAAAAAATCAGTTAATTATTGCTACGTTACTATTAGGAATAATTCCAATGTTAGCTGTTGGGATATTAAATTATTACTTTGAAAAGGGTAATATGGAGGAAATGCTTGAAGAATCTAATTTGACAATAGCAAAGTCTATGGCAGGGGAAATTGATGTTTTTATTAATAGTTCCTTTAATGTGTTAGATACTTTGTCAGGGACTCATAACTTTTTAGATATGGATGATTTTGAAAGTAGGAAAGTTTTAAGAACAACAATCGATAAGGTTAAACATATACAACAAATCTATGTATTTGATAAATATGGTAATGAAATTACTGCTAGTCAAAGCATGGGGAGTAATGATATAGATAGCAAGAAATGGTTTAATAATGCTTTAGAGGGAAAAAAACATATCTCAGATTCATATTTAGATAAAAAATCTAATCTTCCTGGAATAATTATTTCAACACCAGTAAAAAATTTCATGGGTGAAATAGAAGGAGTTATAGCTGCAAAAATAGGGTTAAATGAGTTAGTAACTTTGGCAAATGAACAAAATATAGGTAAGACTGGACTTGCTTATATAATAGATAAAACAGGAGTAATAATAGGACATAAAGAAGTTAAGAAAATGGTACTAGATAGATATAATATAAATGAAAAGAATATTAAAGGAGCAAAGTTAGCTTTACAAGGGAAAACTGACTATTCTACATATAAAAATATTGATGGTAATTTGGTCATAGGAGCATATACTAAAGTTCCATCTACAGGTTGGGGAGTTGTAATTGAACAAGATAAAAGTGAAGTTACTAGTATGGCCTCAGAAGGATTAATAAGAAATCTTGGAATTATTAGTATTGCAATCATACTTATACTTATTTTCACATCTATTATAGCAAGAAGATTTTCTAAACCACTGGTAAATTTGGCCTTAGTTGTTAATAAAATTAAGGATGGAGATCTTACAAAAAGATCAAAAGTGGATACTAAAAATGAAATAGGAGAATTACAAAAGTCTTTCAATAAAATGGCTGAGTCTTTATATGGTGTTATTTCTAGTGCTAAGGGAGTAGTTACTAATGTGGAAGAGTCTTCTAAAGAATTAAGTAATAATGTTGATTTAACATTAAATGCTTCCCAGGAAATATCAAGTGTAGTAGAGCAAGTGGCATCGGGAACAGAAAATCAAATGGAAAGTGTTGAAACTACAACTAATGTTATACATAATATGTCAGATCAGGTTAAGGATGTAGAAAAAAGATCTAGTAATATATTACAAGCTGCAAATCAAGCATCTAATATCGCAAAGGATGGTTCTAAGGATATAGAAGAAACAAAGACAGTTATGAATAATATAGTAAGTAAAGTTAAAGAATCCTCAGACCAAATATCAGAGCTTACAAAATATACTGATGATATAGGTAAAATGATAACTTTTATAGATGGAATATCAGAACAAACAAACTTACTTGCATTAAATGCAGCAATAGAAGCTGCTCGTGCTGGGGAATATGGAAAAGGATTTGCAGTTGTAGCAGAAGAGATAAGAAAATTAGCAGAACAGTCAGGAAATGCTTCTAAAGAAATAGTAAATATTATAGAAAAGATTCAAAAGGAAACAAAATTAGTTTCTAAATCAATGGATGATGGAATAAAGGAAGTTAATAAAGGTACTAAGGTTATAGATGAAACAACTAAATCCTTTGAAAACATACACAAAGAAACAGATGGAGTTAGTAAGATAATTGAAGAGTTTTCTAGTATAGTTAAAGAGCTTTCAAAGGGTATGGATGATATTGAAAAATCTATTACTAAAGTTAGTTCTATTTCACAAGAAACAGGAGCAGGTACTCAACAGGTTCTTGCAAGTACAGAAGAGCAAGTTTCAGCTATACATGATATAAATAAATCAGCAGAAGAACTTAATGCTATGGCAGAGGAACTTAGAGATTTAGTTAAAGAATTTAAATTAGATTAGTAAAAGGGGGCTTAAAGCCCCTTTTATTTGTCTAAACTTGTATATAAGGATTAGTAGTTATATAATGAAAAAAGAAATAATAATAAAGGAGCGTTTTTATGGATATAGTTTCAAAACTTATTAAGGAGCTTAAATTAAAGAAATTTCAAGTTGAAAATACTATAAAACTTATTGATGAAGGAAATACAATTCCCTTTATAGCAAGGTATAGAAAGGAAATGACTGGAGAGTTAAGTGATGTTTTACTAAGGGATTTTGATGAAAGATTAACTTACTTAAGAAACTTAGAAAGTAGAAAAGAAGAAGTAATAAGGCTTATAGATGATCAGGATAAATTAACAGATGAACTAAATAAAAAGATTGAAAAGGCAGAAACCTTACAAAGAGTAGAAGATCTTTATAGACCTTATAAAAAGAAAAGAAGAACAAGGGCTACAAAGGCAAAGGAAAAAGGGCTAGAGCCACTTGCTAAGATTATATTAGACCAAGAGATACTAAAAGGTGATCTTAAAAAAATAGCAACACCTTTTATTGATGAAGAAAAGGATGTTAAAACTATTGAAGATGCCTATAAGGGAGCTATGGATATAATAGCTGAAATAGTTTCAGATAATCCAGAGTTTAGAAAGAAAATAAGGGAGTTAACCTTTGAAAAGGGAATTTTAGTAACTAGTGCTGTTGATGGGGATAAAGAATCTGTTTATGAGATGTATTATGATTATAAAGAACCTGTTAAAAAAATAGCTAATCATAGGGTATTAGCAATAAATAGAGCTGAAAAAGAAAAATATATTAGGGTTAAAATTGATATTCAAGAAGAAGAAATTTTAAGTATATTAAAAAAAGGTGTAATTAATAATAAAAAAGCTATAACAAACGAATACTTAATAAGTAGTATAGAGGATTCATATAAAAGATTAATAGGTCCTTCTATAGAGAGGGATATAAGAAGTACTTTAACTGAAATAGCAGAGGAAAAAGCGATAAATGTATTTTCTGAAAATCTAAAGCCTTTACTTATGCAACCACCTATTAATGGAAAAGTAGTAATGGGATTTGACCCAGCCTATAGAACAGGATGTAAAATTGCTATTGTAGATGGGATAGGAAATTTACTAGATTATACTACTATTTATCCAACAGAGCCTCAAAATAAAGTTAAAGAAAGTAAAATCATATTAACTGAGCTTATAAAAAAACATAATATAGATATTATAGCCATAGGAAATGGTACAGCAAGTAGAGAGTCTGAGATGATTATTGCAGATCTTTTAAAAGAAGTTGATAGAAAGGTTTATTATACTATAGTAAACGAGGCAGGAGCTTCAGTATATTCAGCATCTAAAATTGCTAATGAAGAGTATCCTGATATAAATGTATCTATAAGAGGAGCAATATCCATAGCTAGAAGATTACAAGACCCTTTAGCTGAACTTGTTAAAATTGATCCAAAACATGTCGGAGTAGGACAATATCAACATGATTTAAACCAAAAGAAATTAGATGAGTCTTTAAAGGCAGTGGTAGAAGATTGTGTTAATAGTGTAGGTGTAGATTTAAATACAGCATCAACATCATTACTTAGATATATATCGGGAATATCAAAGAGTGTGGCTAAAAATATAGTAAAAAGAAGGGAAGAAGTAGGTAAGTTTAAAAATAGAAAAGAGCTTTTAGATGTAAAAAGATTAGGAGAACAAACCTATATTCAATGTGCAGGTTTTTTAAGAATATCAGGTGGAGATAATCCTTTAGATAATACAAGTGTTCACCCTGAATCCTATTCGGTTACAATGAATTTAATAGATAAATTAAATTTAAGTAAAGAGGATATAAATGAAGGTAAATTTAAAATGATAGATTTATTATTAAAGGATAAGAGTATGGATGAATTAGCCGATGAATTAGAAGTAGGTCTTCCAACATTAAGAGATATTATAAATGAACTTAAAAAGCCTGGAAGGGACCCTAGAGAAGAAATGCCAAAGCCTGTATTTAGAACAGATGTACTTAAAATGGAAGATTTAAAACCAGATATGATATTAACAGGAACTGTTAGAAATGTTGTTGATTTTGGTGCTTTTGTTGATATAGGTGTTAAGCAAGATGGATTAGTTCATATATCTCAGTTAAGTAATAGATTTGTTAAAAATCCAATGGAAGTAGTATCGGTAGGGGATATAGTAAAGGTTAGAATTATAGACCTTGATATAGATAAAGGAAGAATTTCTCTAACAATGAAGGATGTTTAAAAAGAACACGGGAGACCGTGTTCTTTACTTTTCTGTAAAAAACTCTAGGACTAAAGTAACATCTTAATTAATTTTATGAAAAAATTACCATATTAAAGGGAAAAGTATGTCTTTTATAGAAATCTATATCAACAAGGTTTTGGGGGCGGTTTCTGTGGATAGACATATTATTAAAAAAGAAGATAATGGTTTAGAGTACATACCTGGGGCATTTTGTGGCTTAATAGGTTCATCTGTAAATAATATTAAGGATAATCAACTAAAGGAACTTATTGTAAGTGTAATAAATGATAATGGTTGTTTAATAAGTATATATAATAATCAGAAACAGTTTGAAACCAATAAATATAAACTTATCAGTTGGGGACTTGATTTTGATAAACTAATAAAACAGGGTAGAATAATATTTATATCTGCAAAGGATGATTATTTAGAAAATAATGATTTTCAACCTGATGAAATTATAAATGTATATAAAAAACTTTTAAATAGTCTACATAAAAGAGGAATTAAAAAAATAGTTATAGAAGGCACTAGGGATGAATTTTATAACAGTAGAATAGATATGGATGATTTATATAATTTCCATGAAGAAGTAGAAAAATTAGCAAAAGAAAAAAGTGTTATGATACTTACTAAATATATTCTTGATAGTTTTACTGAAAAGGGTTTTTATAGGTTATTATCTTTACATGATATGTTTTTAATTGATGATGGAGAAAAAAGACATGTATTTAAGTGGAATGACTTTGGTAAGTTAAAAATTTTATTTAAATATGTAAGGGAACTTTTTATTGATAAAAGAGAGCTTTATGAAGAAAATAAAAAGCTTGAGCTGTTAAATGAACTTATTATGGAGATATCTTATAAACAAAGTAGTGATGAGCTATTAAATTCTGCATTAAAGAAAGTTTCTGAAATAGTAAATGTGGATTTTGGATATATAATGACCTTTGATAATGAATTTAATCAAAAGGTTATAGCTAAGCATAATATACCAACGGGTTTTTATGATGATTTATTTAATTTAGATATGAAGCTAAAAGATATGTTTTATTATTTAAATAAAGGTATAAGTTTAAATATGTCTAAGGATATTAAAAATGAATGTATCAAGGATTTATTTAATAAATATTATATAAAATCATCAATACAGATACCTATAAATGATAATAATGGGAAAATTACAGGAGTTATACTATTATTTACAACCAAAAAGAGAAGTTTGTTTTATAGACATAAACCTTTTTTAGAAGCTGTTAGAAATTCAATATTAGTATTATTAGAAAAGCAAAAGAGAAATCAAGAGTATCAAAATAATTTAATAAAGGCAGAAAAATTAAAGGCTTTAGGAGAACTTTCTGGTGGTATTGCCCATGATTTTAATAATGTACTTACTTCAATTTTAGGGTATTCACAAATGGCTTTATTAAAGGTTAATGATGAAAATATTAAAAAGTATCTAAGTGTTATATATAACTCTTCCTTAGATGGAAAGGCTATAGTAGATAAAATTCAAAATTTCACAAAAAAAAGAAATAAAAACAAAAAAAGTGTATTTAGTGTAAATAATATAGTAGCCACAAGCCTTGAGATGGCAAGACCTAGATGGGAGAATGATTATAAGATTAAGAATATAGATATAGAAACTAAGGTGTTATTAAAATCAAATAGCAAAATACTTTGTAATCAACATGAACTTAGAGAAGTATTATTAAATATTATATTAAATGCAATGGATGCTATGGAATCTGGTGGAAAGTTAATTTTAAGGACCTATGATAAAGAAGATGAGGCTTATATAGAAATTGAGGATAATGGTAGTGGTATGCCTGAAGATATAAAGAAGAAAATATTTGAACCATTTTTTAGTACTAAAGAAGCAAGGGGTACTGGTCTAGGATTAAGTATTTCAAAAAATATAATAAAAGAACATAAAGGTGAAATATATGTAGAAAGCAAATTAGGAAAAGGAACCAAGTTTACTATTAAATTACAAAGATATATAAACTTAGAAAAAGACAATGAATTTGAGAAAGAGGATATTATATCTTCCTTTGAAAATATAAAAGCTTTAGTAATTGATGATAAGAAAAAGGTAGCAGATTCTATAGCTTTAATGCTTAGAGAATTAAAAGTTAATAGTGATGTTGAATTAGATAGTATGAAAGCTATGGGTAAAATAAAAAATAGTAGTTATGATATAGTTATTTGTGATTTAGCAATGCCTAAAATAAATGGATTAGAATTAGCGAAAAAAATCAAGGAAAATAATAAGGATATAAAAATAATATTAATGACAGGTTGGCCTGGGGATATAGAGAAAGATAATTTAACTATAGTAGATTACTTACTTGAAAAACCATGTACACTTAATGAGGTTTCTAAAGCTTTAGAAAAAACAGTTAAAAATGTTTGATTAATTTAAATTTACTTTATATAATATTATTTAGATGGTCGAAATAAAATTAGAGGAGGTACAATACATAATGAAATTAATAAAGAACGGAAAAATTTTTACCATGGCAGGAGAGGTTATTGAAAAAGGGAGTATATTAATAGAAGATGGAAAAATAAAGGAGATAGGTAAGGATATAGTGGCTCCTTTAGATGTTGAGATAATAGATGCTGAAGGTAAACTTGTTATGCCAGGATTTATTGATGCCCATTGCCATTTAGGATTATTTGAAGATGGAATCGGATTTGAAGGTGATGATGTAAATGAAATGGTTGATCCTGTAACCCCTCAGGTTAGGGCTATAGATGGCATTAATCCATTTGATAGAACCTTTAAGGAAGCATATGAAGGTGGAGTGACTTTAGCAGCCACAGGACCTGGAAGTGCCAATGTTATAGGGGGACAATTTGCAGCTATAAAAACCTATGGAAAAAGAATTGATGATATGATAGTTAAAGAACCTTTAGCTATGAAAATAGCATTTGGAGAAAATCCAAAGAGGGTATATCATGAACAGAAAAAATCACCTATGACTAGAATGGCAACTGCTGCTGTTTTAAGGGAAAATCTTTATAAAGCTAAGGATTATGTTAAAAAACAAGAATCAGATGATAAATCAAAGAAGCCAGAATTTGATTTAAAAATGGAAGCTTTAGCAAAGGTTATAAGAAGAGAAATTCCATTAAAAGCCCATGCCCATAGAGCTGATGATATACTTACTGCTATTAGAATAGCTAAGGAATTTGAGGTTGATATAACACTAGATCATTGTACAGAGGGACATTTAATAAAGAATTATTTAAAAGAAGAAGGAAAAAGTGTTATAGTTGGACCAAGTTTAAGTCATAGATCAAAATTTGAACTTAAAAACTTAACATTTGAAACACCGGGAGTATTAAATAAAGAGGGTGTAAAGGTTGCTATAATGACTGATTCACCTGTTATACCCCTACAATATTTATCATTATGTGCAGGATTAGCTGTAAAAGCAGGGATGGATAAAATGGATGCTTTAAAGGCTATAACTATAAATGCTGCTGAGATTTTAGGTATTAGTGAAAGGGTAGGAAGTATAGAAGTTGGTAAGGATGCTGATATTGTTATATTTGATGGAAATCCTTTATCTAATGTAGACCATAAAACATATGCTACAATTATTGATGGTAATATAGTTTATAAAAGAGAAAAGTAAATATTGACAATTTTACTATTTAATTTTATAATTATAGTAGATAATAAAATAAAAAGATCTTCAGGGCAGGGTGAAATTCCCGACCGGCGGTAAAGTCCGCGAACCTTAAATGGTTGACTTGGTGAGATTCCAAGACCGACAGTAAAGTCTGGATGGAAGAGGATAGCTGTTTAATATGTGTATATTAACCCCTGAAGGATACCTTCAGGGGTTTTAAAATGTTCAGCTTTCCTAAAAAAAGGGAGGAAATAATATGATAACAGTAAAAGAAAGATTAGATACTAAAACTATGATAAAGATATCAGTTTTATCAGTAATAGCTTTTTTAATAATGCTTTTAGAAATACCGATGTGGTTTACACCTGTATTTTTAAAAGTGGACTTAAGTGATATAGCTCCATTAATAGGTGCATTTGCATTAGGACCATTTGCAGGAGTAGTTATTGAATTTATTAAAAACATATTACACATAGCGCTTAGGGGTACAACAACTATGGGAATTGGAGAGCTTGCAAATTTCTTTGTAGGAAGTGTTTTTGTATATACTGCAGGTGTTATATATCATAAAAATAAATCCTTTAAAAATGCAATTATAGGTATGGCTTTAGGAACTATATTTATGACTGTTTTAGCTTCAATAGTTAACTATATATTCTTAATTCCATTTTATGCTAAGTTATATGGTTTTCCTATTAATGCATTTATAGAGATGGGCTCTAAAGTAAATAAATTTGTTGTAGATTATAAGTCTTTTATACTTTGTGCTATACTACCTTTTAATTTAATAAAGGGTATTATGATATCTTTAGTAACATTACCATTATACAAAAAAATATCATGGCTACTTCATAAATAAGAAAAGAGACCGTTTATGAACTAACCATGTCAAGTAGACAGATAATTAAACTTAAATGTTATGCACATATGGATGCATGGTTTCGATATTCTAGAGGAGCCATGCATCTTAACTTTTTTTGAAATCTTTCTTTGTTGTAAAACTCAATGTATTCAACTATTTTTTCTATTAGTTCTTCAAGTGACTGGAACTTATTTCCATAAAACATTTCAGACTTTAGCGTACCAAAGAAACCTTCCATAGGACCATTATCAATACATTTATCAACATTGACGTACAGTGCTCTTTGCAGCTCTAAGAAGTTTTGCGATACTTATCCAAAAAATGATGTGTCTTTTGTTTTATGGCTTACTTTTGCATCTTTATCTTTAGATAATTCCAACTGTTCTATGTCATCTTTTATAGCTTCCTTTAAGAAGTTTAACCGTTCTTTTATATTTTCCCTTGCTAGAAGTTCTGGCATCTTCTCAACTGTTTTATTAATAAGTAAATCTAATAAATGCATATCTTTCAAGCGAAGCTTTTTACACTTCGTAAGCGTACTGGGATTTATCAAATCAGTGTCTTCCGGAGCAAGTTAAAAAGTATTTAAAAGACATATCATAAAGAGTTTTTTAACAACATCTTCATCTGATAATTTATATATCACTTTTAAAAGCAAATATTTAAATAGCATGATTGGGACAATGGCCCCACGTCCCATTGAAGGGCTATAATTAGTCATTAATTCCTCATAAGCAACTGAAAAATCAACAAGATCATTAATTTATTTTAATATATGATCTTTTGGAATAATATGCGAATAGAAATCATGATACTTGTTTTTTTGCATAATAATTTCTCGCTTCCTTTATAAATTCTTCTATTATACTTATTCGATATAGCCTTGTAATTCCCTTTTTGTTTTTTAGAATTTTACATAAAAAAATCGCCATCTAAGAAAAATGACGATTTTTTATAGACTTTTTCAGTGACCTCAAGTAGATAGTCTATATTAATTAATTAGACTGTCTACTTTGGAAGTATCATATGATTAAGTGGTCTCTTTTAGATATAAAGTTATAGTTGGGATAATTTAATTTGTTTTGAAATGTCATCGGTTATTTTTTTTAGTTTATCAGCTAAATTATCTATACCCTTAAATTCTAATCTGCTTGTTGGGCCAGAAATGCTCAAGCCTGCAATTATTTTTCCATCTTTATTTACGATTGGATAGGCTATACAAGTTAAGCCGTATTCGTATTCTTCGTTATCATAGGATATTTTTTCTTTAAGTATCTTTTCCCGTTCTTTTAGAAAATAATTGAAATCTATTATGGTATTTATTGTTCTTTGTTGTAAGTTATTAGTATTAAAATAATTTTGTATTTCATTTTCATCCATTTCAGATAATAGAATTTTTCCTATTGAAGAACAATGTAGTGGAGATATAGGTATTAATTTTGAAACTAAAACAGAGGATTCTCCCTCTGTACTAAATATAGTAATAACATTTCCCTCATATGGAATTCCTAAGTTAATAGTTTCACCAATTTCTTCACACAATTTTTCCATAAAAGGTGCTGAAATATTTTTCAAATTAAGTTTTGATTTAACCTTTTGACCATATTGTATAAAAATTAAGCCAAGATAATATTTATCAGTTGTTAAATCCTTTTCAATAAAATTTCTATTAGATAAAGTATTTAAAATTCTATAAACGGTTGCCTTTGGCAAATCTAGTTTTTGAGAAATTTGAGATACTCCCATAGGCTCGTTTGAATTAAATAATTCTTGAAGAATATTTATTGCTCTATCTACCATAGTTACATTATTATAATTGTTTGAATTGCCTACCATAAAAACACTCCTCGTACTCTACATTAATTTACTTTAAAATAATTTTATCATTAAGTTCAGTATTATTAAAGTAAATTAAATAATTTAACTGGTTTTAAAAAGGATATCTGTGATTAAATCATAAATAAATTTGCATTTTTTAGAAAAAAATAGTATAATTTCATTAAACGAAACGATGTTTCAGAATATTGAAGCATTAAAAAATAAGAATTGAAGGAGGGGGGGATATTTTTTTCTGCAATGCTGAAACGGCGTTTCGGGTATAGTGTAAGGGAATATGCTATAGTTCTAAGTGCTTATATTACATTTTCAGGGGAAGGTGAAGGAGATATGAAAAATTTAAAAGTTTCATTTCCTAACTACATGATTGGTGAAGATGCATTAAAAGATTTAGATAAGACATGTTTAACTTATGGGAAAAATGCTTTAATAGTAGGGGGTAAAACTGCTTTAAGAAAGGTAAAACCTAAATTAGAAAAAACTTTTGAAAAAAGTGAGTTAAAAGTTACTGATTATATGTACTATGGTGGAGAATGTACGTATAAAAACATAGAAAAGATAGCTAAACGATATAGTATAAATGAAATAGACATGATAATAGGTGTAGGGGGCGGGAAAGCATTAGATACCGCAAAAGGAGCAGCTGATATTTTAAATATTCCAGCTTTTACAGTTCCAACAATTGCAGCTACTTGTGCTGCTACAACTAGTTTATCAGTAGTTTATACAGAAAAAGGGGATTTTCATTCGTTTAAATTTTTAAATAAACCACCTATTTGTATTTTCATAGATAGTGAAATAATTTCTAAGGCACCAAAAAAATATCTATGGGCAGGTATTGGAGATACCATGGCTAAACATTATGAGTCTACATTTGCATCAAGGGGTGATAAGTTAGATCATAGTTGTGGAATGGGGATTGAGATAAGTTCAATGTGTGTTAAACCAATGTTAGAATATGGACATAAGGCTTTATTAGATTGTAAAGAAGATAAAAGTACATTTGAAATTAAACAAGTTATTTTAAATAATATTATAAGTACAGGGTTAGTATCAATGCTTGTTAAAGAGGAATATAATGGTGCTATTGCCCACTCATTATTTTATGGATTAACAATTCTAGAACATATAGAAAATAACCATTTACATGGTGAGGTTGTAGCTTATGGGGTTTTAGTGCAATTAGCTATGGATGATCAAAGAGAGGAATTACATAAACTAATTAAATTTTATAAAGGAATAAATCTTCCAACTAGTTTACAAGATATAGGTGTTAAAAAGAATAGGGAATATTTAGAAGAAGTACTTGAAGCTACAGTTAAGGGCCCGGATATGAAGTATCTACCTTATAAAGTTTCAAAAGATATGATTTACAACGCTATTGAAGAAGTTGAGAATATTAATTAAATATAAAGGGGGGAAGTGGAACACTAATTAGTTTGTAATTAACTTTTAGTGTGACGCATTGATTATGAATAGTGAAAATATAAAGGATGAAGATTTTATAAAATTAAACAGTAGTAATATTTTAAAGTTTTTAATACCATCTGTATTGGGAATAAGCATATTTTTATTTCCTCTACCCTATGAAGGTGCCATAAGTACTCCCGTAGGGATAATATCTGAATGGTTAGCAAAGGTATCTAAACCCTACGCATCGCAGTTTATAACTACTATAATAGTAATATCTGCAATACTATCATCAATAACATCAATTTTTAAACCGAAATTTATAGTAGAAAATAAGTTTTTAAGTAAACTTTTTGTAACTGAGAAGATATATTTATTATTTAGAATATTAGGGGCAATTATTGCTTTATTAGTACTTAATGAATGGGGGACAGAAGTTATTTATTCAGGAGATACAGGTGGAACGATGATGTCTTTGGTTTCTACATTAGTAGCGTGGTTTTTTGCAGCATCCTTTTTATTACCACTATTAATAGACTTTGGAGCAATGGATTATACAGGAACAGTGTTAAGGGGATTAGTAAAACCTTTATTTAAACTTCCAGGCCGTTCTGCTATAGATCTAGTAACTTCATGGATAGGTAATTGTAATGTTGGAGTTGTTTTAACTAGCATGCAATATAATAAAGGATATTATACAGGAAGAGAAGCTACACTAATAGCAACATGCTTTTCTGCTGTGTCGTTACCATTTTGTTTAGTGGTTGCAGCTTTATTAAATGTTGATGCATTATTTGTACCTTTTTATATAACTATATTAATTACTGGAACAATTAGTGTTATGGTAATGGCAAGAATTTGGCCTTTAAATTCAATTAGTGATAAATATCATCCTAAGGCAGAAAAACAAATTAATGAAGTTGAACCTGAAGGTATGAAAAAATCAACATGGGCTCTACAATTGGCTGTAAAAAGAGCACAGAAAGCTGATAATATAGGAAGTTTATTATATAGAGGTGCTGAAACATTTTCTAGTATAATATTTTCACTTAGTCCTTTAGTAATGGCATGGGGAACTTTAGCTCTTATAGTAGCTACTTATACCCCCATATTTGATTGGCTTTCATTACCATTTGGATATTACTTAAATTTTTTAGGCGTAGAGGAAGCATTTAAGGCTGCACCAGCTACAATTGTTGGGTTCGCAGATATGTTTATTCCTGCAATATTAGCAGCGGATATAGTATCAGTAAAGACTAGATTTATCATTGGGGCACTGTCTTTAGTTCAAATAATTTATATGACAGAAGTAGGAACATTAATAGTAACTTCAGATATTCCAGCTAATATTAAGGATTTAGTAATTATTTTCATAGAAAAAACTATTATTGCTATACCTATAATAGTACTTTTAGCTAATATTTTTGTTAAATAGTAACTTTTAATAATATATAATTTATTTTTTTTTAAGCTTTATATTGAAACGATGTTTCAATTAGTAAAGGAGGAGATTTCTCAGTGAAACATAGATTTTTATCAAAAAGATATTGGAATGATATCTCAACCCCTATGGGAGAAAGTGGAAATCTAGCAAAAGAATATGACGATCTTATTAATTTCAGTTTAGGAGATCCAGATTTAATAACTGACAAAAGAATTATAGAGGAAGCATTTAAAGACGCAAAGGATGGTCATACACATTATACTGACTTTTTAGGAGACCAAGAATTAAGAAATGAAATAAGTAATTATTATAAAAATGAGTACGATTATGAAGTTAATTTAGAAGAGTGCATGGTTACAACAAGTGGGTGTCACGCTATGTGGCTTATTTTAGAATCTATTTTAGATGATGGAGATGAGGTAATAATTCACGAACCATATTTTACTCCATATCCACAACAAATTGAATTAGCAAGGGGTAAACCAGTTATACTAAAAACCTTTGAAGAAGATGCATTTCAAGTGGATGCTAAAAGGCTTGAAAATCTTATTACTAATAGAACCAAAGCTATTATAATAAATACACCAAACAATCCAACGGGTACCTGTTTTAGTGTAGAGACATTGAATTTAATAGCAAAAGTTGCAATTAAATATGATTTAATTGTAATAGCAGATGATATCTATACTGCTTTTAGTTATGCTGAACCTTTTATACCCATAACAACTCTAAAGGGAATGAAAAATAGAACAATAACAATAGGAAGTTTTTCTAAGGACTTTTGTATGACTGGATGGCGGATAGGGTATGTATTAGCTCCATCATTTGTAATAAAAACAATGAAGGATGTAAATGAAAATAATGTATTTACATCTCCTTCTATATCTCAAAGGGCAGCATTGCATGCCTTAAAAATGAGAAAAGAAATACAACCACCTATGATAGAGGAATACAAAAAAAGAACTTTTTATGCATATGAAAGAATAAAAGAAATTCCTAACATGTCTGTTTTACCTCCAAGGGGAAGTATATATATGTTTATAAATATTAAAAAGACAGGACTAAGTTCTAAAGAGGTATCAGATAAAATATTACGTGAGGCACATGTGTTAGTTTTACCTGGAAATGCCTTTGGATATTGTGGAGAGGGATATATTAGAATAGCAGTTACAGTAGGATTATCAAAATTAAAGGAAGCATTCGATAGAATTAAGAGTATGGAAATATTTTCATAGATAGAGGGTGACTGTTTAAAAAACGGTCACCTTAATTTATATGTGACCAGCATGGGCACAGTCTATAGGGTGAAAGTCCTGAACATCGAAGGTGGTATAGGTGTTAGCTTAAGACAAGGGTGTCCATCGTGAGGTAGAATCTGAAGGGAGTCGGCGGCAAAATTCCGGTCTGAGGAATACGAACCACATATGAGGCTGGCTATAGCTGGATGAGTTTGCATAACAAAACAAAGTTCGTATCACCCGCAGCTATTGCAGTAAATGTGGTAGATATATGAAATGAAAGACTGTGCTTTTACCTGGGGAGGTCTCATGGACGTGTGGAGATGTAACTTCAAAACATAATTGAAACAAGATTTATCATGAGAAGTCAGCCGAGGTCATAGTATTAGAATAGCTATAGATATTCTAGGAAGGACTTAACATTAAGGAGGTTAGTATATTGAATGAAATGATAAACACGTACGGACGGAAAACTTCATATGAAGGCTGGACTGAGGAAGTAAAGTTGGAAACTAAACTCACTATTTAATTAGGATAATATAATTTGACTTTTTTTAGAAGTATTAGGTTGAAATAAACTGCCGTATAACACTGTTTATCTGTGGGACGGTATTAAGATGGCACGAGCATATATTAGGCACCTGTATGAAACATGGGAACCTGTGGTGTGATGGTAATCAAAAATGTTCAAGTCACAGAAAGACAAGACAGAAAGTAGAAATGCACATTATAGGGACGGAGACATCCGTAGTAGTGATGAAGCTTCTGTAATGGCAGTGGAACAAAGGGATGTCGTCATTCTGCTTAAATCAGATAACAACTACAAGAGTAGGAGGATTTGATGAGGAAAAGCAAATCATATGAAATACCTAAGAGAGTAGTGTTTGAAGCCTACAAGAAAGTTAAGAAAAACAAAGGAAGTGCTGGTATAGATGAAATTACCTTTGAAGATTTTGAAAGAGATTTAGGAGGAAATTTATATAAAATATGGAATCGAATGAGTTCAGGAAGTTACTTTCCCTCACCAGTACTAGCAGTAGAAATACCAAAGAAGAATGGTGGAACAAGAAGACTTGGAATTCCAACCATAGCAGATAGAATTGCACAGATGGTTGCAAGAATGTATGTAGAATATAAAGTTGAACCAATTGTATATAGTAAACTAAAAGTACCCACTATTATAATTGAAAACTCCCCAGTAAAAATATAAACTACCTATATAAATATAATTTTATAGGTGGTGTAACTGGAGATGATAAATTTGGATAAAAAGAGA